>NZ_QHJN01000083.1:0-35833 GCF_003947565.1 Actinomadura sp. WAC 06369
CGGCGAACGCCACCGGCATCCACACGCCGAACCACAGGCCGTCCTGCCGGGGTGGGCGTGGTCGGTGCTGAAGGCGGCGGCGGTGCTGGCGCTGCTGGTGTGGGCGCGGCGGCGGCTGCCGGTGCTGCGGATGGAGCGGTTCACGGCGGCGGCGTGGACGGTGCTGATCCCGGCCGTGGTGCTGCAGATGCTCGTCGTGGCGATCGTGGTGGTCTGAATGGTGTGGGGCGTGGGCGCGGCGGCGGCGGCCTTCGGCGTCGCGGTGTTCGTGGTGGATTCGATGGCGCGGGCGACGTTCGCGCTGCTGGCGTCGTTCCTGTGCACGGGCGGCCTGCTGATGCTCGCGGGCCTGCACTACCTGGGCGTCCTCGTCGTGCTCATGATGATCATGGAGATGCTGGTGATGGCGGTCTTCATGGTCATGTACATGATGAACCCGGCCGGGCTGGTGCCGATGTCGATGGTGCACAACCGGCGGGGCGCCGCGGCGATCGCGGGGACGGCCTTCGCGGTGCTGGTCGCGGGGATCGCGGCGGTGCCGTGGCCGGAGCGGGCGGGACGCCGGCCGGACGATCCCGCGGTCGCGCTCGGCGAGGCGATCATGGGCGAGAAGATGCTGGTCATGATGGTGATCGGGGTCGCCATCCTGGCCACCATGATCGCGACGGTGGTGCTGGCGACGCGGCCGGGGCGGTACGGCGATGACGCTTGAGGCTTTCCTGACCGCGGCGGCGGCGCTGTTCTGCGTCGGGCTGTACGGGGCGCTGTCGCAGCGGTCGGTCGTGATGCTGATGATGGGCATCGAGCTGATGGTCAACGGGGTGCTGGTCGCGGCGGGCGGGTTCTGGTCCGCGGTGCGCCCGGCGGTGGACGGGCAGGTGCTGGTGCTCGTCGCGGTCACGGTGATGGCGCTGGAGATGGCGATGGGGTTCGCCGTGGTGACGGCGCTGTTCCGCGCGCGGGACGCGGACCAGACCGACGACGCCGGGGACCTGCGGGGATGATCGCCGCCGTCTGCGGGACGCCGCTGCTGGCCGGGGCGCTGCTGCTCGTCGCGGGGCGCCGCGCCGACCGGGTCGCGCCGGCGGCGGGCGTCGCGGTCGCGGCGGCCGTTCTCGCGCTCGCGGGGGCCGCGGCGGCGGCGCGGCCGGCGGCGCGGGTCGCGGTGCTGCCGGGGGCGCCGGGCGGGCTCGCCGTGGACGGGCTGTCGGTCGCGATGGTCGTGACGGTCGCGGCGGCCGTCCTGCTGGTCCTGCTCCACGCGGCGGCGGAGGGGTTCGGCGCCCGCTTCTCCGGCCTGATGCTGGTGTTCGCGGGCGCGATGCTCGTCACGGTCACGGCCTCCGACCTGCTGCTGCTGTTGATGGGCTGGGAGGTCATGGGCGCGATGTCGTACGCGCTCATCGGGTACCGCTGGACGGACGACGGCGCCGTGCGCTCGGCCGCCGCGGCGTTCGTCACCACGCGCGCCACCGATACGGGTCTTTACCTCGCGGCCGGGTTCGCGTTGGCGGGGACGGGTTCCTTGAGCTTGGCGGGACTGGAAGCGGCGCGGTCGCCCTGGATCGACCTCATCGCCGCGGGCGTCGTCGTGGCGGCGCTGGGCAAGTCGGCGCAGCTTCCGTTCTCGTTCTGGCTGTCGCGGGCGATGGCGGGACCGAGCGCGGTCTCCGCACTGCTGCACTCGGCGACGATGGTCGCGGCGGGCGGCTACCTGCTGCTGCGCCTGCACCCGCTCCTGGCGGCGAGCGGGTGGGCCGACGCGGTGGTGTGCTGGGCGGGCGCGCTCACGGCGCTGGTGCTGGGGGTCGTCGCGCTGGCGCAGCGCGATCTCAAGCAGCTGCTCGCCGCGTCGACGTGCGCGCAGATCGGGTTCGTCGTGCTGGCGGCCGGGGCCGCGGCCGTGGCGGGCGGGGCGCTGCACCTGGTGGCGCACGCGGCGGTGAAGAGCCTGCTGTTCCTGTGCGCGGGCGTGTGGCTGGCGCGCACCGGCACGCCCTTGGCCACCGCGGCGGTGGTCGCCGCGGTGGCCAAGGGCGTGCGGGTGCGGGCGCCCGCGTGGGGCCTGCACTGGGCGTACCTGGAGCGGGCGGCGCACGCGGGCGTCGTCCGTCCGGTGCTCGCGCTCGCCCGGGGGCTCGCCCGGTTCGACGACCGCGTGGTGGACGGAACGGTCGCGGCGATCGCGCGCGGGGGCCGCCGGGCCGCGGAGTTCGCGGCGCGGGACGCCGAGCCGCGGGTGGACGGCGTGGTCGCGGCCGTCGGGCGCGGTGCGCGCGCACTGGGCGCGCTCGCGCGGCGCCCGCAGACCGGGCAGGTCCACATGTACTACGCGCAGGCGGCGGTCATGCTCGCGGTGCTCGTCCTGATCGCGGTCCTGGCGGGGTGACCGGGTGCTGACGCTGGTGATCTTCCTGCCGCTGGCCGCCGCGCTGCTGCTGCCCGCCGTCCCGCGCCGGGCGGTGCCGTGGGCGTGGGTCGCGGCCGGCCTCGCGGACCTCGCGCTGATCGCCGGGATGTGGGCCGCGCACGGGACGCGCGGCGGCACGTCGTACGAGGCGGACGTGCGGTGGATCCCGTCCGTCCGGGCCGGGTACCACGTCGGCGCGGACGGCCTGTCGCTGCCGCTGCTGACGCTCACCGCGCTGCTGTTCGCGGCGTGCGCGGTGTACTCGGTGCGGCGGGAGCGCCGGACGCGGGCGTTCGCGATGCTGTTCCTGTTCCTGGAGACCGTCTGCCTGGGCGTCTTCGCGGCCCTCGACCTGCTGCTCTTCTTCGTCTTCTTCGACCTGTCGATCGTCGGGATGTACTTCGTCATCCTGGTGTGGGGGCACGGCGACGGGGCCGCGCGGTCGGCGCTGAAGTTCTTCCTCTACACGTTCCTGGGCTCGCTGTTCCTGCTGCTGGGGTTCATCGGCCTCTACCTGGGCTCCGAACCGCGCACGTTCGACATCGCGGAGCTGACCCGCGACCCGCCCCTGGAGGACGCGCCCGCGCTCGCCGGGCTCACGCTGCTCGCGCTGGGCGTCGGCCTCGGGATCAAGACGCCGGTCGTCCCGTTCCACACCTGGCTGCCGCCCGCGCACACCGACGCGCCCGCGCCCGGCTCGGCGATCCTGGCCGGGGTCATGCTGAAGATGGGCGCGTACGGGCTCGTGCGGATCGCGATGCCGATGCTGCCGGGCGCGTGGCACCGGTACGCCCCGGCCGTCCTGGTCGTCGGGCTGGTGTCGGTGCTGTACGGGGCGCTGGTGGCGCTCGCGCAAGACGACGTCAAGCGGCTCGTCGCGTACACGTCGGTCAACCACATGGGCTACGTCGTGCTGGCGCTCGGCGCCGCCGGGTACGCGGACGGGACGGACGGCGGCGCGCCCGCGAGCGGCCCGCGGCTCGCGGTGACCGGGGCGGTCACGCAGATGGTGAGCCACGGGCTGATCACGGGCGCGCTGTTCCTGCTGTGCGGCGTCCTCCACGCGCGCGCCGGGACCCACGACCTGCGGCGGTTCGGCGGCGTCGCGCGGGCCGCGCCCGTGTTCGCCGGGACGTTCGCCGCCGCGGCGTTCGCGTCCCTCGGGCTGCCCGGCTTCTCCGGGTTCGTCGCCGAGTTCCAGATCTTCGCCGGGACGATCGGGACGGGCGCCGCCGCGACCGCCGCCGCGGGCGCGCTCGCGGTCCTCGGCATCGTCGTCACGGCCGGGCTGTTCCTGCGGGTGCTGCACCGGCTGCTGCTCGGCGGCCCCGGCGAGCTGACCGGGCGGGTCGGCGACCTGCGGCGCGGGGAGGCGGCGGCGATCGTCCCGCTGCTCGCGCTGTCGCTGCTCATCGGCCTCCTTCCGGGCCCCCTGCTCGACACGATCGAGCCGCTGTCGGCGGCCGTGACCGGGTGGGTCGCGCGGTGACGATGAACGAGAACCCGGCCGACCTCGCGCCGGAGCTGTGCCTGCTCCTCGCGGCCGTCCTCGGCCTGGTCGGCGGGATGTTCCTGCCCCGGACGGGCCAGTGGCGGGTCGCCGCGCTCGGCGCGGCGGGCGCGCTCGGCGGGCTGGCCGCCGCGGGCGCGGCCGCGACGCGCCCCGACCTCATGGCGTTCGGGTCGTTCGCGGTGGACCCGGTCACGCACGTGACGCGGATCGTCGTGCTCGCGTCCGTCCCGCCCGTCCTGGCGCTCGCGGCGGGGGCGGTGCGCGGGCACCCGCGTGAGAGCGAGCACTACGTGCTGATCCTGCTGTCGGCCCTCGGGACGGTCATGCTGGGCGGCGCCGCGGACCTGCTCGTGATCGTGGCGGCCTACCTGCTGGCGAGCATCCCCGCCTACGCGCTCGCCGGGTTCGGGAAGGACGCGCCCGGCACCGAGGCGGCGCTGAAGTACTACCTGATGGGCGCGTTCCTCGGCGTGCTCATGCTCGCGGGCGTCACGCTGCTGTCGGGCGTCGCCGGCGGAACGGCGTATCCGCAGCTCAGGGCGGGTCTGGCGGGCGCGCCGGACGCGGCCGTCGCGGCGGGCGCCGTCGCCCTGCTCGCCGGGCTGCTGTTCAAGGCGGGCGCCGTCCCGGGCCACTTCTGGGTGCCGGACGTGGCGCAGGGAGCGCCCCCGGCCGTCGCCGCGTTCGTCACGACCGTCCCCAAGATCGGCGCGTTCGCCGCGCTGTACCGGTTCGGCGCGGACGCGCTCCCGGACGGCGCGGCGGGATGGCCGGTGCTCGTCGCGGTGCTCGCCGCCGCCGCGATGACGCTCGGGAACCTCGCCGCGTTCGGGCAGCGCAACGTGCGGCGGCTGCTCGCCTACTCGACCGTGAGCCAGGCCGGGTACCTGCTCGTCCCGGTCGCGGCGGCGGGCCGCACCGGCCTCGCCGGACCCGCGGTGCTGTTCTACCTCGGCGCCTACGCGGTGACGAACGTCGGCGCGTTCGCGGTCGTCCTCGCCGCCGGACGGGACGACCTGCGCGGCTACACCGGGCTCCTGCGGGCCGCGCCGGTCACCGGGCTCGCGCTCGCGGTGTGCCTGCTCGGGTTCGTCGGGACGCCGCCGACCGCCGTGTTCGCGGCGAAGGTGCTCATGTTCGGCGCCGCGATCGACGGCGGCCTCGGCTGGCTCGCGGTCGTCGCGGCGGTGAACACCGTCGCGTCCGTCTTCTACTACCTCCGGTGGATCGTCCCGATGTGCCGCGCGCCGGACGGCCCGTTCCGCCCGGCGCGCGGCGCGGCGCTCGTCGCCGCGGGCGCCGCCGTGTGCTCGCTGCTGCTCGGCGCCGGCACCGGCGTCGCGCTGGCCCTGTGACCTGGCGGAACGCTCAGGCCAGCCGCTCCAGGACGGTGATCTCCCGGGACGCGAGCCGGGCGAGGCAGTCGCCGGCGACCAGCTCCCGGAAGTGGGGGCTGGCGCGGTGCGCGGCGAACGCGTCGGCGTCCACGTACTCCTCGATGATCACGAAGCGGCGCGGGTCCTCGGCGTCCACGTGCGCCACGTAGGAGAGGTTGCCCGGTTCCTCCCGGGACGGCGGGGTCATCCGGCGGACGATGTCGGCGACGGCGGCCTCCTCGCCGTCCCGAGCGGTCCACACGGCCTGCACTATGTAGCTCATGACCAGGCACTTTAAGGGGGTGGCCGGAGAAACCGGGCATCGAGGTGTGTCGGTTGACACACCGGATGTTCACCTCGTAACCTCCGAGCGTTCGACAGGCACAGACGAAGACATCCCTGTCAGTGGTCTTCGTGCTGTGCCTTTTCGCTTTCCCGACCGCTGGCAAGGGCTACCACCCCCTGAAAGGCGGCGGGCATGAACGACGCCCCCTCGAGTACGACGGTCATCCGCAACGCGGGTGACGTTGCCGGCCTCATCGACACGCTCAAGGCCATGCGCGGCCGGACCAACTGGATCTGGTTCCTCGCGCTGGCCGGGCTCTTCCTGGACGCCTACTCCAACGCGGCGCTCGGCGCCGGGCTGTCCACGATGGTCGACCAGCTCGAACTGTCCCCGACCCAGGTCAGCGTCCTGACCGCGATGGCGCCCGCGATCGCGATCCTGTCCAACCCGTTCGGCGGCTGGCTCGCCGCCCGGATCGGCCGGCTCAAGCCGCTGCTGCTGACCAAGGTCGTCTTCGCGGTCGGCGCGCTGCTGACCGCCGTCGGCTCGGACTTCCTGACGGTCTTCGCCGGCCGCGGCCTCGTCGGCATCGCCTACGGCATCGACTTCGCCGTCGCGATGGCCCTGCTCGCCGAGTACACCCCGGCCAAGCTGAAGGGCAGGCTGAACTTCTGGCAGGGCGTCTGGTACACCGCGACCACGACGAACCTCGCGCTGACCCTGCTGTTCTACTCGTTCGACGTCGGCGCCGACATCTGGCGCTGGTCGGTGGCGTCCTCCGCGGTGTTCGCCTTCGTCCTGCTGGTGGGCCAGCTCGTCTTCCTCGTCGAGAGCCCGACCTGGCTCGCGTCCAAGGGCCGGCTGACCGAGGCCGCGGCGAGCCTCCGCAAGATGTACGGGTTCGATGTGCGGGCCGGCGAGCCCGACACCGGCGACGCCGCGGCGGCCCGCCGCCAGGTCGGCTTCAAGGACATGGGCGTGCTGTTCCGCGGCCCCTACCTGCCGCGCACCGTGCTGTCCACGATGATCTCGCTGACCCAGGGCATGCAGTACTTCGCCGTCGGCTGGTACCTGCCCGTCATCAGCCTCGAACTGTTCGGCGAGCAGTTCGAGAAGGCCACCCTCGGCTCGATGATGTTCAACGCGGTCGGCATCGTCGGCGGCTGCCTGTCCGCCTACTTCGGCCGCCGGATGGGCCTGCGGGTCAGCTCGATGGGCGGGTACGCGGTGGTGTTCGCCGCCCTGCTGGTCATGGGCGCCACCTTCAAGGAACTGCCGGTCTTCCTCGCCGCGCTGCTGCCGGTGCTGTTCATCTTCTTCCACTCGGCCGGTCCCGGCCCGAACGGCAAGTCGATCGCCGCGCTCTCCTACCGCAGCAACATCCGCACCCTCGGGACGGGCGTCACCGGCATGCTCGGCAGCTTCGGCTCCGTCGCCGGCCTGTACCTGTTCCCGCAGCTCGAGTCGGGGCTCGGCATCGGCACGAGCCTGATGCTGCTGTCGGTCGTCCCGCTGGCCGGCTTCCTCACCTGCCTGGTGATCAAGTGGGAGCCGACCCGCACCACGATCAACCTCGAGGAAGAGGCCGTCGGCCTCGGCCGCCGCCGCCAGCCGGCCGGTGTCTGACCCGTCCCGTCCGACCGCGGGCCCCAGCGGCCGCGCGTCCATGTGAGGAAAGGACCTTCGCTGATGATCGGGGCGCTGAGCAAGGGGCGACGCCGCCGCGGCGTGCTGAGCATCGATGAGGGCACCACGGGCACCCGTGCCGCCGTCGTCCTCGACGACGGCGGCGCGGCGCCCCCCGCCTACCTGCCCATCTCGGTCAGCTCGCCCGACCACCTGCGGGTGGAGCAGGACGCCGCCGAGATCTGGGCGAACACCGTCGCGGTGTGCCGGCGCGCCCTGGCGTGGGCCGCCGCCGAGAACGTCGAGGTCGTCGGCGTGTCGGTGGCGACGCAGCGCGCGACCGTCCTGGTGTGGGACACCGCGACCGGCGAGCCGCTCAGCCCGGCCGTCGTGTGGCAGGACCGCCGGTACGCCGCGCGGCTGCGCGCATTCGAACCCGCGTGGGACGACCGGCTCGTCGAGCACACCGGACGTCCCGTCGGCTCGCGCGCGCCGCTGCTGTGGGCCGCCGAGGAGATCGCCCGCAACGACGCCGCGCGCCGCGCCCACGCGCGGGGGCGGCTCGCGTTCGGGTCGGTCGACACGTGGCTGGTGTGGAAGCTGACCGGCGGCGCGCGGCACGTCATGTCCGCGACGAACGCGGTCGCGGCGGGCGCCTACGACCTGCGCACCGGCACCTGGTACGACCCGTGGGTCGAGTTCCTCGGCTGCCCCCGCGACGTCCTGCCCGAGATCGTCGACGAGGACGCCGACCTCGGCGGCACCGACCCGGCGGTGCTCGGCGCCCGGCTGCCGATCCTGTCGGTCATGGGCGACCAGCACGCCGCGATGATCGCACTCGGCGCGCACCGCCCCGGCCAGGCCACCTGCGTGCACGGCACCGGGACGTTCGTGGACGCCGTCGCCGGCGCCGCGCCGCCCGCGCACCGCCGCGCCGTCCCGGGGATCCTCACGCTCGTCGGCTGGCGGTCGCGGGGGACCAGCGTGTTCAGCCTGGAGGGCTACGCCTCCACCACCGGCTCGGCGATGCGCTGGCTCTGCGAGGAGATCGGCCTGTTCGAGTCGCCCCGCCACCTCGCCGAACTCGCGCGCGGGCACGACGGGCCGTCGGACGTCCTGTTCGTCCCGGCGCTCGCGGGCCTGCGCACCCCGGAATGGGTGCCCGAGGCCACCGGGATCCTCACCGGGCTCAGCCTGTCCACCACCCGCGCCGCGCTCGCCCGCGGCATCCTCGACGGCTTCGCGCACTCGGTGTGCGACCTGCTCGAAGGCGTCGAGGCGGCCGGCGGCGCGCCCGTCACCGACCTGTCCTGCGGCGGGGGCCTCGCCGCCAGCGACGTCCTGATGGCGAGCCAGGCCGACCTGATCGGACGCCCGGTGCGGCGCGCCCCGGGCAACGAGACCGCGAGCCTGCGCGGCACCGCCTACCTCGGCGGGGTGAAGGCCGGGCTGTGGCCCGACCTCGCCACCGCCGCCGCGCTCGAGGACGCCCCCGTCTTCGAGCCGACCCTGTCGGGCTCCCGGCGGGCCGAGGCCCGCGCCGCGTGGCGCGACCTCCTCGCCCGGCATCTCGCCCGCCACCCGCACCCGTCACCCGCCAGCACGTCACCCGCCAGCACGTCACCGGAGGAATCGAAGCCGTGATCCGACTGCCCGAACGCAAGGCGAGATCCGAGACGCGGAACGCCATCCGCCGGACCCCGCTGCTCCTGGACCGCGCGCGGCAGGCCGACCGGCTCGCCGCCCGCCCCGTCGACGTCCTCGTCGTCGGCGGCGGCGTGACCGGCTGCTACACCGCGCTGGACGCCGCCACCCGCGGCCTGTCGGTCGCCCTCGTCGAGCGCGACGACTTCGCCTCCGGGACGTCGTCCAAGTCGTCCAAGATGGTGCACGGCGGGCTCCGCTATATCGAGCAGGGCAACCTGCCGCTGGTGCGGCGGTCCCTGCTGGAGCGCCAGCGGTTCCGCCGCAACGCCGCCCACCTGGTGCAGCGGCTGCCGTTCGTGTTCCCCGTCCTGACGCAGGACGGCGTGTTCGACCCGAAGATCGCCAAGGCGTTCGAGGGCCTGCTGTGGACGTACGACCTGGCCGGCGGCTGGCGCATCGGCCGGCTGCACCAGAAGCTGACCGTCCCCGAGGTCCTGACGCGCGCGCCGAAGCTGCGCGCCGACCGGCTCAAGGGCGGGCTGCTGTACTACGACAGCCGCACCGACGACGCCCGGCTCACGCTGACGATCGCGCGGACCGCCGCGCACTTCGGCGCGACCGTCCTGAACGGCGCCGCCTGCACCGGCCTGATCCGCGAGGGCGGCCGGGTGCGCGGCGCGACCGTCGAGGTCGACGGGCGCGCGGTCGAGGTCCGCGCCGGCGTCGTGGTGAACGCGACGGGCGTCTGGTCCGACACGGTGGACGCCCTGTCCGACCCGGCGCACGAGCCGACCGTCCGTCCCGCCAAGGGCGTCCACATCGTGGTGCCGTGGACGCGGCTGCCCATCGACGGCACCGTCACCGTGCCCGTCCCGGGGCGGGCGCGCCGCGCGACCTGCACCCGCTGGGGCGACGTGGTGGTCGTCGGCACCACCGACACCGACTACGACGGGCCGCTCGACGAGGTGCTGTGCACCAGGGAGGAGATGGACTACCTCCTGGACGGCGCCAACACCGCGTTCGACGCCGACCTCACGCCCGCCGACGTCGTCGGCTCGATCGCCGGGCTGCGGCCGCTGGTGGGCGCGAAGGACGGCAAGGAGGGCGCGACGCTCGACATGAGCCGCGACCACCGCGTCACCACCGACGCGCACGGGATGGTGACCGTCACCGGCGGCAAGCTCACCACCAGCCGCCACATGGGCGAGCTGGTCGTGGACGAGGCGCTCAAGGTGCTCGGCCGCAAGGCCCCCTGCCGCACCGCGAAGCTGCCGCTGCTCGGCGCCGCCGGGTACGACGCCGAGGCGACCGCCGCGACCGGCGGGACGGGCGCCCACCTGGGCGAGCGCTACGGCACCGAGGCCCGCTTCGTCGCCGCGCTGTTCGCCGAGGACGCCTCGCTCGCCGAGCCGATCGTCGAGGGCACCGCCTACCTGCGCGCCGAGGTCGTCTACGCGGCGCGCTGCGAGCTGGCGCGGTCGGTGGACGACGTCCTGTCGCGGCGCACCCGCATGCGGCTGTTCGCCCGCGACCTGTCGGTGCGGGCGGCGCCCGAGGTCGGGCGGCTGCTGCAGCGCGAACTGGGCCTGCCGGACGACGAGGTCGCGCGGCAGGTGGAGGAGTACGTGTCCGGCATCGACCGGGAGAAGACCGCTCTGATGGAGGGACTCTCATGATCAGCAGGCAGACCGTCACGCACCCGTTCAACCGCGGCGACTACGTCGTCGGCGCGCCCACCCCGCCGCGCTGGGCCGCCGACTGCCCGCCCGGGGACGGGCCGGCGAGCCTGCAGGGCGAGGTCGTCCGCGTCCCGGACGCCGTCGTCGCCGAGCTGCGCGCCGTCGCGGCCGCCGTCCACGCCGAGCGGGACGAGGTCGTCCGGCGGACCCGCGACTGGTGGGCGGGGACCTCCATCGGCGAGACCGACGGCGCCCCCGCCACCCCCGACGCCGTGATCGTCGAGGCCGCCGACGAGGAGCAGGTCGCCGCCGTCGTCCGCGTGTGCGGCGCGCACGGCATCCCGCTGACCGTCTCCGCCGGGCGCAGCAACGTGCTCGGCGCCGCGCTGCCGGTCCACGGCGGGGTCGTGCTGGACGTGTGCGGGCTGAACCGCATCGTCGCGTTCGACGCCGAGTCGATGATCGTCGAGGTGCAGGCGGGCATGTTCGGCGACCTGTTCGAGAAGGAGCTGCAGGAGGTGCACGGCGCCACCACCGGCCACTGGCCGTCGGCGTTCGCCATCTCCACGGTCGGCGGCTGGGCCGCCTGCCGCGGCGCCGGGCAGCTCTCCACCCGCTACGGCAAGATCGAGGACATGGTGGTCGGGCTGGACGTCGTCCTCCCCGACGGGTCCACCGCCTCCTACGGCACCTACCCGCGCGCGGCCACCGGCCCCGACCTGCGGCAGCTGTTCATCGGCTCCGAGGGCACCCTCGGCGTGATCACCCGGCTGCGGCTGCGCGTCCACCGCCTCCCCGAGTACGCCAAGGGCCTCGCCTACGGGTTCGCCACGTTCGCCGCGGGCCTGGACGCCTGCCGGGAGATCCTGCAGCGCGGCGCCACCCCCGCCGTCCTGCGCCTGTACGACGCGCACGAGAGCGGCACGCACTTCGGCGAGCCCGGCACCAACCTGCTGCTCATCGCCGACGAGGGCGACCCGGCGCTGGTCGACGCCACGATGGCGATCGTCGCGGAGGTCTGCGGCGCCGCGGCGTCCGCCACGCTGGACGGGGACGCGGTGTTCGAGCGCTGGCTGGACGAGCGGATGCTCGTCGGCAAGTCCGGCGACGGCTTCGCCAAGGGCCCCGGCTTCGTCGCCGACACCTGCGAGATCGCGGCGCCCTGGTCGGACCTGCCGACGATCTACACCGAGGTCGTCGAGGCGATCGAGGCCGTGCCCGGCACGCTGCGCGCGTCCGCGCACCAGTCCCACGCCTACACCGACGGCGCCTGCATCTACTTCTCGCTGCGCGGCGACGTCGAGCGGTCCCGCCGCCGCGAGTGGTACCGGGCCGCGTGGGACGCCGCCAACGACGTCCTCATCCGGCACGGCGCGGCGATCAGCCACCACCACGGCATCGGCCTGCTCCGCTCCCCGTACATGGAGCGGGCCCTCGGCAGCGGCTTCGGGACGCTCGCGCTGGTGAAGCAGGCCCTCGACCCGGCCGGGATCATGAACCCGGGCAAGCTGGGCCTCCCGTCCCGTTTTGGTGCGGGTGCGTAGCATTTGGCTGTGAGCCCACGCCCGAAACGTCCGGTGGACCGCCGCCTGCTGACCGCGCTGGCGGAGTACCCCGTCATGGCCTCCCTCGTCGGCACGGCCATGGCGGAGCGGTTCACCGCGACGCCGGCCCCGCTGGGGGTCCTCGCCTCGGTACCGCTGGTCGACCTCCAGGCCACCGTGGCGACGACCCGGTCCGCCGGGAAGATCGTGTTCGTCAACATCGACTCGACTCCCGGTCTCGGCCACGACCCGGGCGCGCTCACCTACCTCAAGGGCATCGGGGCGGTGGCGGTCTGCTCCACCCGCGCCGGGATCGTCGAGCGGGCGAGCGCGCTGGGCCTGCTGGCGATGCAGAAGGTCTTCGTGACGGACCGTTCCAACCTGCACCGCAGCATCCAGTCGATCGCCCGCTCGCAGCCCGACCTCGTGCAGCTCATGCCCGCGGTCGTCCTGCCGTACGTGGAGCGCCAGGCGCGGGACCTCGGGGTCCCGTACCTGGCGGCCGGGTTCGTCCAGGGCGCGGCGGACGTCGCCGCCGCGCTCGGCCACGGCGCCGCGGGCGTGTGCACGTCCGACGAGGACCTCTGGGACCTGCGCCGCGCCGCGCTCCCCGCCGCCCGCTGACGCCGCCCGCCGACGCCGGCCGCCGACGCCGGCCGCCCCTTCGCCCCCCGTCTCACGACCCTCAAGGATCGCCCATGCCGTCGGCCCCGCCGACACGCCTCCGCGGCCGCACGCCCGTGCCGTCCGCGCCGTCCGACCCGCCCGCGACGCCCCGCCGGGCCGGGCCGATGGCGCTCGCGCCGCCCCTGTTCGTCGTGCTGTGGAGCAGCGCGTTCATCGCGGGCGTGCCGGGCGTGGAGTCGGCGCCGCCGCTGCTGCTGATGTTCGCCCGGTTCGGCCTCGCCGGGCTGCTGCTCGCCGCGTACGCGCTGGCCGTCCGCGCGCCGTGGCCGCGCGGCCGGGCCCTCGCGCACATCGCCGTCACGGGCCTGCTCATCCAGGCCGTCCAGTTCGGCAGCTTCTACACCGCGCTCGACCTCGGCTTCCCCGCGGCGGTCGTGTCCCTCGTGCAGGGCCTCAACCCCGTCGTGGTCGCGTTCGCCGCCCGGTTCCTCGGCGAGACCGTCACCGTCCGCCAGTGGCTCGGCTTCGCGCTCGGCGCCGCCGGCGTCACCCTCGCCGTCGCCGACCGGCTCAGCCTGTCGGCCGGGGGCGTGCTGCTGTGCCTGGTCGGCCTCCTCGGCCTCAGCGCCGGGACCCTCTACCAGAAGCGGTTCGTCCCCGACATGGACGTCCGCTCCGGCACCGCCGCGCAGCTGCTCGCCGCCGCCCCGGTCGTCGGCGTGCTCAGCCTGCTGCTCGAGACCCCGCACGTCTCGGACTGGACGAAGTTCGGCGGCTCGGTCGCCTGGATGGTCCTGGTCAACGCCATCGCCGCGTTCCTGCTGCTCAACACGATGCTGCAGCGGTTCTCCGCGAGCCGCGTCAGCACCCTGTTCTTCCTCACGCCGTCGGTCACCGCCGTCATGGCGTGGCTGCTCATCGACCAGTCCCTGCACCCGCTGGCCGTCGCCGGGCTGGTGCTCGGCGGCGCGGGCGTGCTGCTGGCGAACCGGCCGGCCAGGACGTCCTGACCGGCGGGACGTCCTGACCGGCGGGACGTCTTGACCGGCGGGACGATCCGGGACGCGCGGGGCCGCGTCGTGGAGCACGGCGCCCGGCCGTCCGGCCGCCCGGCCGGCCGGCAGGCGCCCGGCACCGCGGCGCGGTCGCGGCTCACCCGCGGGCGAGCAGCCCGTGCTCCGCGGCGAGGTCGAGGGCCGCCCGCGCGGCGGGGGCGAGCAGCCCCCGCTCGTCCGGTCCGACGAACCGGAACTCGTCCACCTCGCCGGACGCGGCCATGTCGCCCCGCCCGTCCGCCGTGTAGCACGCCATCCGGACCCGCGCGAACGCCGGCTGGTCGTGCGCGGGGGCCCGCACCACGCCCAGCTCCCGCAGCGACGCCCGCTCCAGCTCCAGCCCCAGCTCCTCGCGCACCTCCCGCGCCAGCGCCGACCAGTCGCTCTCGCCGGGCTCCCGCTTGCCGCCCGGCAGGTACAGCAGGTCGCGGCCGCGGGATCGGACGGCGAGCAGCCGCCCGTCCACGATCCGCACCCACGCGACGACGTCCAGCTCGGCGATGGAATCAGGCATGCCGCCCAGTATCCCGGCGCCCTACAGCCGCCGGGACTCCAGGACCCGGCTCAGGAACTCGCGGGTCCGCGGCTCGGCCGGCTCGGAGAAGATCTGCTCGGCCGTGCCGCGCTCCAGCAGGACGCCGTCGTGCAGGAAGCACACCGTGTCCGCGATGTCCCGGGCGAACCCCATCTCGTGGGTCGCCAGGATCATCGTCATCCCCGACTCCTTCAGCTCCCGGATGATGCCCATCACCTCGGTGACCAGCTCCGGGTCCAGCGCCGACGTCACCTCGTCGAGCAGCAGCAGGCTCGGCCGGCCCGCCATCGCCCGGATGATCGCCACCCGCTGCTGCTGCCCGCCCGACAGCCGGTCGGGGTACTCGCCGGCCTTGTCGGCCAGGCCGAACCGCTCCAGCAGCTCCCGCGCCTGCTCCTCGGCCTCCCGCCGCTTCCGCCGGTGCACCCGGACGGGCGCCAGCGTGATGTTGTCGAGCACCGACATGTGCGGGAACAGGTTGTACGACTGGAACACCATCCCGATGCGCTTGCGGACGTCGTCGGGATCGGCGTCCGGGTCGGTGATCTCCTCGTCCTCCAGGAAGATCGCCCCGTCGTCGACCGCCTCCAGCACGTTCACGCAGCGCAGCAGCGTCGACTTGCCCGACCCGGACGCGCCGATCAGGCACACCACCTCGTGCCGCGCGACGTCCAGGTCGACGCCGCGCAGCACCGGATGCGACCGGTAGGTCTTCCAGACGCCCTCGACGCGCAGCAGGGGTCCGCTCATGAGCCGCCTCCGGGGGCGCGGCGGCGCTCCGCGCGCGCCGCGAGATGGTCGGTGAACCGGGCCAGCGGCACCGTCAGCGCGACGAACAGCACCGCGGCGGCCAGGTAGGGCGTGTAGTTGAACGTCTCCGCCGAGTGGATCTGCGCCTGCCGCAGCGCCTCCAGCGGGCCGAGCACCGCGATCAGCGCCGTGTCCTTCTGCAGCGACGCGAAGTCGTTCAGCAGCGGCGGCACGACCCGGCGCACCGCCTGCGGCAGCACCACGAAGCGCAGCGCCTGCGGCTGGCTCAGCCCCAGCGACCGGGCCGCCGCGCGCTGGCTCGGATGGACCGAGTCGATCCCCGCCCGGAACACCTCCGCGACGTACGCGCCGTACGACAGGACGAGCGCGAGCCCGCCCAGCACCGCCGGGCTGTCCGGCACGCCCTGCAGTTGCAGCGCCGGGAGCCCGAACCCCACGAGGTACACCAGCAGGATCGTCGGGATGCCCCGGAAGACGTCCGTGTACGCGGTCGCCAGCGCCCGCAGCGGGAAGAACAGCGGGTTGCGCAGCCCCCGCGCCAGCGCCACCAGCAGGCCCAGCAGCAGGATGATCGGCTCGGCGATCAGGAAGATCTGGACGTTCAGCCAGAAGCCGCGCAGGACGTCCGGCAGCGCGCCGGTGAACTCGCTCCAGTCGAAGAACGTCTCGTGCACCCGGGGCCAGCCCGGCGACGACACCACGACCCCCGCGACGACCGCGACGAACAGCAGGCTCGACACGGTCGCCAGCGACGCCGACCGGACGCCCGCGCGGCGCCGCCGCCGCTCGCGCTCCCGCTGCCGCTCGCTCTTCACCCAGGCGGCGCCGTCCGGCGCGCCGCCCTCCGCCGGCGCCTTCACTTCAGCAGCGGCGCGTCGGCCTCGTCCGCCAGCCACTTGTCCTCGAGCTTCTGCAGCTCACCGGACGACTTCAGTGCGCCGACGGCCTCGTTGAGGCAGGTCACCAGGGGGTTGCCGCGTTCCAGCAGCAGCCCGAAGTGCTCGGTGTCGCCCGCGCGGTGCGGCAGCTGCCCGACGATCTTCGAGCCGTCGATCTGCGCGGCGGTGACGTAGAACGCGGTCGGCAGGTCGACGACCAGCAGGTCCACCTGCTCGTTCTTCAGCGCGTTCACCGCGTCGATCTGCGTGTTGAACACCTTCGGCTCGTCGCCGGGCTCGATCTGCTCCTTGACGGCCCGCAGCGAGGTCGTCCCGACCTGCACCGCGATCCGGGCGTCCTTCAGCTCGGCCAGCGTCGTGGCGCCCGCGTACTTCGAGCCGTCCATCGTCACCGCGGCCTGCCGGACGGTGTAGTAGCCGTCGCTGAACGTCACGGCCTTCGCCCGCTCCGGGGTGACCGAGATCTGGTTGATGTCGAAGTCGAACTTCTTCGGGCCGGGCGCGTACGCCGAGTCGAACGGCTGGACCGTCCAGGCCACCTCGTCCTTCCCGAACCCGAGCTCGCCCGCGACCGCGTACGCCACGGCGCTCTCGAAGCCCTCGCCGTTCGACGGGTCGTCGCCCGCGAACCACGGCTCGAACGCGGGCTTGTCGGTCGCGACCGTGAGCTTGCCGGGGGTCGTGAGGTTCAGGTCCTCCTTGGCGCAGGACGCGGGCGCTTCGGCGGTCGAGGCCTCCTCGGGGGCGCAGGCGGTGCCGGCGAGGACGACGGCGGCGAGGCCCGTCAGCAGGGGCAGGCGGCGGCGGGACACGGGGGCTCCAAGGGGTGCTCGGTGGTGGAGGTGTTCGGTGGTGGAGGTGTTCGGTGCTGGAGGTGTTCGGTGGTGGTCAGGCGGCCGGGACGGCGCGCAGGACGATCGAGGTCACGCCGGCGAGCCCGAGGACCTCGGTCGCCGACCCGCGGTTGACGGCCAGGCCGAGCCAGCCGGACGAGTCGGTCCACAGCAGCGCGCCGCCGGGCGGCACGCCGCCGAAGGTCTCGGCGAAGGGGACGCGCGCGGTGCGCTCGGCGCCGTCCGGTCCCGTCCAGGCGACGTCCAGCGGGGTGCCGGGCTCCGGCGCGCCGAGCGCGGCGGCGAGGTCGTCCGGCCGCGCGCCGAGCACGAGGCTGCCGAACCGGTCCGTGTACAGGACCGGGACGGTCAGCTCCCCGGCGGCGGCGACCGGCGCCGGGACGTCGAGGGGCAGCGGCTCCACGGCCGGGCCGAACGCGTCGACGGGGACGCCCGCGGCGGCGTGCGCGGCGGCGGGGGAGAAGACGTCGCGCCCGTGGAACGACGCCGACACGTCGGGCAGCCGGTAGGCGGGGTCCTCCAGCGCGTGCGCCGCGGCGGCGCCGCCGAGCGCCTCGGCCGCCGGGAGCAGCAGCCCGTTGTCCGGGCCGACCAGCACGTCCCCGCGTCCGGTGCGGATCGCGACCGGCCGCCGCGACGTCCCGACGCCCGGATCGACGATCCCGACGTGCACGCCCCGCGGCAGGTACGGCAGCGCCTGCCGCAGCAGCATCGCGCCCTCCCGCACGTCGAACGGCGTGATCTCGTCGCTGAGCACCAGCACGTTCGCGTCCGAGACGATGCCGTACATCACGCCCGCGCAGACGGCGGTGTAGGCGGCGCCGAAATCGGTCGCCAGGCTGATGAACGGACGATCGGGCATGGACACCTCGGGACCTGCGGTGATGACGGAGGGTGAGGTGCAAAAGGGTACCAACCGGTGATCACGCTCGGCACGCCGCGCACCCCCGGGGCCGTCCGGCCCGGCGGCCCGCGCCGGCCGCCCGCCCCGCCCGTATCCTCGCGGGTGATGCGCCCCGAAGCCCTCGACCCCGTGCTGCTCCGCACGTTCGTCGCCGTCGCCGACCTCGGCTCCTTCACCGCCGCCGCGTCCGCCGGCGGCTACACCCAGTCGGCCGTGTCCCGGCAGATCGCCGCCCTGGAGGACCTCTGCGGCGTCGAACTGTTCGCGCGCGGCGCCCGCGGCGTCCGCCCGACCCCCGCCGCCGAGCACCTCCTGCCGCACGCCCGCGCCCTCCTCGACCGGCTCGCCGACACGGCCCGCGCCCTCGACGGGCTGCGCCGCCTCGACGCCGGGACCCTCCGGATCGGCGCGTTCCCGACCGCGAACGTGGCGCTCGTCCCGGACGCCCTGGCCCGCCTCCGGGCGCGGCACCCCGGCGTGCGGGTCGTCCTGCGCGAGGACCTGACCGAGCGGCTGGCGCCGATGCTCGACGCGGGCGACCTCGACATCGCCGTCGTCAGCACGCACAAGGTCCCCGCCCCCGCCGGGGACCCGGTCCGGCTCCTCGACGACGAACTGCTCGTCGCCCTCCCGCACGACCATCCGCTCGCGGCGCGGCGGCGCGTGCCCCTCGACGCCCTCGCGGACGACCCGTGGATCGTCGCCGACGACCCCGCGGCCGTCGCCGCCCTGCACGCCCGCTGCGAGGCCGCCGGCTTCACCCCGCGCACGCCGCTGCGGGCCGCCGAGTGGATCTCGAAGCTCGGCCTCGTCGCCGCGGGCTTCGGCGTCACGTTCGTCCCGTCCCTGGCCGCCCCCGGCGCGGCGCGGGAGGGCGTCGTCCTGCGGGCGGTCGCGCCGGAGCCGCCGCGCCGCACCGTGTACGCGGCGGTGGGCCGGCACGCCCGCAGGTCCCCGCCGGCGGCGGCGTTCCTGCGGGACCTGCGGGACGCCGCGGCCGCCGCGGACGGCCCGGCCGCGTCCGGCTAGACGGCCGCGACGACCTCGACCTCGAGCAGCGCGTCCGGGTGGAAGAGCCGCGCCACCTCCACCGTCGTGCTCGTCGGCGCCGGGCTCGGCAGGTACCGGGCCCGCACGGCGCCGTACTCGGGCAGCCGGTCGAGGTCGGTGAGGAACGTGCGGATGCTGACGATGTCGGCGAACCCGGCGCCGTGCGCGGCGAGGATCCGCTCCAGCAGGGAGAAGATCACCTCCGACTGCCGCGTCATGTCGCCGGGCGCCGCCACCGTGCCGTCGTCCAGGAGGGCGATCTGCCCCGAGACGTACAGCATCGGTCCGGACGTCACATGGACGGCGTGCGAGTAGAGCGGCGTCGGCGGCGCCGGGACGGTCGTGGGGTCGCTGTGCGTGATTCGTGTCTGCGTCATGGCGCGACCGACGCTAGGCGGCGGCGAGCCATGACACCAGCGAAGGATTCGCACATCAGGCATGCGTACCGCGCATGCCTCAGACCGCGAACAGGATCACCGCGACGGCCAGCAGGATCGTCAGGCCCGTCGCGATCAGGACGGACTCCGCGTCGGCGATCCGCCCGCCGTTCGGCAGCCGCTCCCCGCGCCGCCGCAGGTTCGCGCGCGTCCGGCGCACCTGGAGCGCGGCGGCCCCGCACACGACCGCCGCCGCCGTCGCCGCGGCCACCGCCGACGGCGCCAGCCGCACACAGAACAGCCCCGCGACGACCAGCGCGAGCGTCGTCCGCGACCAGGCCAGCGCCGTCCGCTCCGGTTGCGCGCCCCGGTCCCAGAGCTTCACGGCCGCCCGCCGCCGGGCGCGGCGCGCCGCCGGCGGGACGGCGCCGGGCGGGCGGTCATCGGGTGAGCAGGAGGGCGATGACGAGGGCGACCGCCCCGACCGCCAGGCCGTACGACATGAGCGGGGCGAGGGCCGGGGGCGGGAGGGTCTCGTCGCGGCGCAGCGCGCGCTCGGTGCGCAGCCAGCGGCGGAACGCCAGCGCGGCCACGAGCGCGCCGGCGGCGGAGAAGCCGATCGCGAGGACGTGCCGCAGCGGCGCGTCCACGAGGTCGCCGGCCAGCGCCACGCCGACGCCGCCCGCGACCAGGGCCAGCGCCGTCCGGATCCAGGCGAGGAAGGTCCGCTCGTTGGCGAGGGTGAAGCGCGGGTCGGGGTCGCTGCCCTCGGCGAGCAGGCGGTCGGTCCATCGGCCGCCCGGGGACTCGGGGGAACGCGTCGCGGTCATCGGTGTGGCGAACCTGCATTCGGGGAAAAGGGGCGGCCGGTTGCCGCTCTCGTCCCTTCATATTAAGTGATGACCGCAATTCTCGATTTGTCGGCTTTTCCCATCCAACAGCTGGGAAAAGTTCGCTCGTGTCGGGCGGCGCCCGCTGGACCGGCCGGGAGCGTCGCAGTATCGGCCCAGGTCAGGACGGGTGCACCGGCCGCTCGTCCCGCCCGTCTTGCGTACTCGGCGCCACGCGGAAGCCGCTCGTTTTCGACCGTCGGTCAGAGGGGGTGGCAGGTCGTTGTAGGCGCACGGACGAGCCGCGTCGGGAATGCCGTTCCGGGGCTCGTTCGTCCACGGGACGAACCATTCGCCGGGGACGGCCGGAAGCCGAAGAAGCAGGGGAGCCCCCGGCCCGGCGGGATCGGCTCGGGTGATGACGGACGCGTGTCCCGTCACGGGGCGAACCGGCGGGCGGAGGCGTCCTCCTGGGCCAGCCGGTGCAGGGCCGCGAAGACCCGCTCGTACACGACGGTCGTCACCAGCAGCGACCGGGCCGTCCGGGCGCGCGGGGCCGCCTCGTCGATGCGGGCGACCTCGTGCTCGGCGACGCCCGCGGCGGCGCGGACGTACGGGCGCAGGTCGGCGAGCGTGACCGGGTACCCGAGGCGGCGCAGCGAGACGAACGCGGCGGCGAGCAGGTCGCGGGCGGGGGCGTCGGCGGCGACGCGCCAGTCCAGTTCGCGGACGAGCGCGTCGACGTCCTGCCGGGCGGCGCGCCAGTCGGGATCGGCGGGGGCGGCGGCGTCCGGGCCGACGGCGCGCTGCGCGGCGCCGACCAGCCCGTGCGGGCCGCAGTCGCCGTCGACGGCCGCGACGACCTCGCGGATCGCCGCGACCGGCAGGTCGCCGACCTCGCGCAGCGCGTTGATCAGCCGCAGCCGCTCCAGGTGCGCGGGGCCGTACTCGGACCGGGTGGCGCTCACCGCCGAGCCCCCGGGCAGCAGCCCCTGCCGGATGTAGAACTTGATCGTCTGCACCGTCAGGCCGCTGCGGTCGCTCAGCTCGGAGATCTGCACCGCGCACCCCCTCGCCCGGAGGGTAGCTCCGATCCGGCCGCCCCCGCGGGCGGTTCGGCGCTATTCGCAGGTCAGGACGCGGTGCGGCGCATCCCCTCGGAGATCTTCTCGGCGGCGGCGATGACGGGTCCGGCGTGCAGCCGGCCGGGGGAGCGGGTGAGGCGCTCGAGGGGCCCGGACACCGACACCGCGGCGATCACCCGTCCGGCGGCGCCGCGGATCGGGGCCGACACCGAGCCGACGCCCTGCTCCCGCTCGCCGACGCTCTGCGCCCAGCCCCGGCGGCGGACGGACGCGAGCGTCGCGGCCTCGAACTTCGCGCCGCGCAGGCCCCGGTGCAGCCGGTCGGGGTCCTCCCACGCGAGCAGGATCTGCGCGGCGGACCCGGCGGTCATCGGGAGGGCGGCCCCGACCGGGATGGTGTCGCGCAGCCCGCTGCTGCGCTCGGCCGCGGCGACGCAGACCCGGACGTCCCCCTGGCGGCGGAACAGCGATGCGCTCTCGCCCGTCAGGTCGCGGAGCTGCGACAGGATCGGCTGGGCGATGGCGAGCAGGCGGTCCTCGCCGGCCGCGACGGACAGTTCCGCGAGGCGCGGGCCGAGGATGAACCGGCCCTGCGCGTCGCGGTGCACGAACCGGTGGTGCTCCAGCGCGACGGCGAGCCGGTGGGCGGTCGGCCGGGCCAGCCCGGTGCTCTGGACGAGCTGGGCGAGCGACGCCGGACCCGCTTCGAGCGCGTTCAGCACGAGAACCGCTTTGTCAAGTACGCCGACTCCGCTAGAGTTGTCCATGTCCTGATATTGCAGTCTCGGAATGTGAGATGCAAATCGGGGCGGACAAGACCAGCGGTGCGCGGCGGCATCCACCGCGACGCGCCGGACGAATCATGACAGGTGAGGTGGGAGCGATGGGCCGGACACTGGCCGAGAAGGTGTACGACGCGCACGTCGTACGGCGTGCCGAGGGCGAGCCCGACCTCCTCTACATCGACCTGCACCTGGTGCACGAGGTCACCAGCCCGCAGGCGTTCGACGGGCTGCGGATGAACGGCCGCCGGGTCCGCCGCCCCGACCTGACGATCGCCACCGAGGACCACAACGTCCCGACGACCGACCTGCTCAAGCCGATCGCCGACCCGGTGTCGCGCACTCAGGTCGAGACGCTGCGCAAGAACTGCTCCGAGTTCGGCGTCCGCCTGCACCCGATGGGCGACGACGGCCAGGGCATCGTCCACGTCATCGGCCCGCAGCTCGGCCTGACCCAGCCGGGCATGACGGTCGTGTGCGGCGATTCCCACACCTCCACGCACGGCGCGTTCGGCGCGCTCGCGTTCGGCATCGGCACCAGCGAGGTCGAGCACGTCCTCGCCACCCAGACGCTGCCGCAGGTCAAGCCGAAGACGATGGCCGTCACCGTCGAGGGCGAACTGCCCGCGGGCGTCACCGCCAAGGACCTCATCCTGGCGATCATCGCCCGGATCGGTACCGGCGGTGGCCAGGGCCACATCATCGAGTACCGCGGCGAGGCGATCCGCTCGCTGTCGATGGAAGGCCGCATGACCGTCTGCAACATGTCGATCGAGGCCGGCGCCCGCGCGGGCATGATCGCCCCGGACGAGGCGACCTTCGACTACATCAAGGGCCGCCCCCACGCCCCCCAGGGCGCCGACTGGGACGCGGCCGTCGAGTACTGGACGTCCCTGCGCACCGACGACGACGCGGTCTTCGACAAGGAGATCGTCATCGACGCCGCCGAGCTGACCCCGTTCGTCACCTGGGGCACCAACCCCGGCCAGGGCCTCCCGCTCGGCGAGTCCGTGCCCGACCCGGCGTCCTTCACCGACCCCGTCGAGCGCCAGGCCGCCGAGCGCGCCCTCGAGTACATGGGCCTCACCGCCGGGACGCCCCTGCGCGAGGTCGCCGTCGACACCGTCTTCGTCGGCTCCTGCACCAACGGGCGCATCGAGGACCTGCGCGCCGTCGCGGACGTCCTCAAGGACCGCAAGGTCGCCGACGGCGTCCGCATGCTGGTCGTCCCGGGGTCCATGGAGGTCAAGAAGCAGGCCGAGCAGGAGGGCCTCGACGGGGTCATCTCCGCCTCGGGCGCCGAGTGGCGGGAGGCGGGCTGCTCGATGTGCCTCGCCATGAACCCCGACAAGCTCACCCCGGGCGAGCGCAGCGCCTCGACGTCCAACCGCAACTTCGAAGGACGGCAGGGGCCGGGCGGCCGCACCCACCTGGTGTCGCCCGCCGTCGCCGCCGCCACCGCCGTCACCGGCCGCCTGGCCGCTCCCGCCGACCTCTGAGGAACCACGATGGAAGCGTTCACGACCTACACCGGGCGCGCGGTCCCGCTGCGCCGCAGCAACGTCGACACCGACCAGATCATCCCCGCCGTCTGGCTCAAGCAGGTCAGCCGCACCGGCTTCGACAAGGGCCTGTTCTCCGCGTGGCGCGAGGACCCCGGCTTCGTCCTCAACCAGCCGCAGTACGTGGGCGCCGGGATCCTGGTCGCCGGCCCCGACTTCGGCACCGGCTCGTCCCGCGAGCACGCCGTCTGGGCCCTCCAGCAGTACGGCTTCCGCGTCGTCATCGCGCCCCGCTTCGGCGACATCTTCCGCAACAACTCCACCAAGATGGGCCTGCTGCCGGTCGTCCTCACCGGCGAGCAGGTCGAGCGCCTCCAGGCCCTCGTCGAGCAGGACCCGGCGCTGGAGATCACGGTCGACCTCGAGAAGCGCGAGGTCCGGTACGGCGCCGAGACCGCGTCCTTCGAGATCGACGACTACACCCGCTGGCGCCTGATGGAGGGCCTGGACGACATCGGCCTCACCCTCCGCCACGCCGAGGCCATCGCCGACTTCGAGGCCACCCGCCAACCCTGGAAGCCCGTCACCCTCTGAGACCCGCGCGGTACACCTTTCGCGGTGGCGGGGGTGTGCTTCGTGGGGCGGAGAACGGGGAGGTTGGAGCCCGGGCCGTGGGGGCGGTCCGGGCCTTCGGCGTACCCGGGTGCGGGGGGCGAATCGCGGAGCAGGGACAATCGAGGTGTGCGGAGGCCCGAACGAGTGTTGGGGGGATACACGTGACCTCGGCCCCGTGGGACGGACCGGCGTGGGAGGACCCGGAGCTGACCCGGCTCGCGCGCCGGTTGCGCGACGCCCATCGCGCCGTCGCGCCGCTCCCGCCGTCCGTCCGGCAGCGGCTCATCCGGCACCTCTTGGCGATCACCGATCTGGCGAAGCGCGACGCCGCCCTGGCCGCACGCAGGCTGGAGGCGTTCCTCGCCGATTTCCAAGACGCGCCCGACGTCCGTTAGCGTGCGCAGTGGCCGGATCCGGTCCGGTCACCCGGCGAGACGGGGACGAGAACGACAAAAACGGCCGCGACACGCCAGTCATTGCGTGCAGGTGATTGTGTCGGTGCTGAGGGTCCCTTAGTTTCGTTCGGGCAAGGGGGGAACTAGAGGAGTAACCCATGAACAAGCGTGAGCTGGTCGACGCGATCTCTGACCGGCTGGGCAGCAAGAAGGCCGCAGCCGAGGCCGTCGACGCCATCCTGGAGGCGATCCAGACCGCCGTCGCCAAGGGCGACAAGGTCGCGATCACCGGGTTCGGTTCGTTCGAGAAGGCCGACCGGCCTGCCCGTACGGCCCGTAACCCCGCAACGGGCAAGACCATCGAGGTTCCGGCGACGTCCGTGCCGAAGTTCAAGGCCGGCGCGGACTTCAAGAACCTGGTGGCCGGAAAGAAGTAGCCGCACGGCGAAGGCGCCCGGGACCGATTGGCATGGTCCCGGGCGCCTTCGCTTGTGTCCGGGGGCCGTGTGTCCGGGGGCCGTGCGTCCGGGGCCGTGCGTCCGGGTCAGGGGGACGCCGGCGGCAGCGGGAACGTCGAGAGCGTCACCACCGCGACCCGGCCCTCATGCAGCGCGAGGTTGACCCGCTGCCCGAACCGCAGCAGCCGCAGGCCGCCCGCGTCGAACGCGGCGGCGTCGAACGGCAGCTCCGTCCCGTCGTCCAGCAGCACGCTGCCCGAGCGCGTCTCGTCGTCGAACGTCCGCACCGTCGCCTGCATGCCGGTCACCCTACGCCGGGCGCGCCGCTCACGCGTCGGCGGCGAGGGCGGGCAGCCGGGCCGCGACCGACGCGGTGTGCGGGCCCGCCCCGAGCGCGAGAACCGCTCGAAGATCGTCCGGCGTGTCCACATCCCGGCGTACGCTGTCGATGGAGTCCAGGACCAGTTCCCGGGCGCCCCCGGCGCGGTGCGCGGCGCGCGAGCCGTGCCCGAACGCCGGGGCGAACGGGACGCCGGGACGCGCGGTGTACAGGGTGGTGCCGACGCCCGCCGCGTCCGGGACGAACGCGTGCGGCGCGGCCGCGGCGGCGTCGAGGACGCGCGCGAGTTCGTCCGGTCGCAAAGCGGGCAAGTCAGCAGAAAGCGCCCCCACACCCGCGTCCGGGGCGGCCTCCCGGCCCCGCGCGGCCCCGTACTCCAGGGCCGGGTTGAGGCCCGCGTCGGGCTCGTCGGGCACGATCCGGGCGCCGAGGGCGGCCAGTTCGGCGGCCGGAAGGGGATCGTCGGTGACGACAATCACAGCGCGGACGCGGGCGCAGCGCAGTGCGGCGGCGACCGTGTCGGTGGCCACGGCCAGGGCGAGGTCCCGCCGGTGCGGGCCCGCGGCCGCGGACATCCGGGTCTTCGCCCTGGCCAGGACCTTGACCGGCACGACGAGCGACCACTGGAGGCGGGGCGCGCTGGGCGCAGCTTCAGAAGACATGGCAACTCGACACTATGCGCACGCAACCACGAAACTTGAGGACACCCCGCGTTCGTCCGGGGTACGGATCGGAAGGGGACGGGGCATGAGCCACGGGTATTCGCCGGCCTGGCGCAAGCTCACGATCGTCATCCTGCGCCCGCTGCTGTTCGGGCTGCTGAAACGGGACTGGCGGGGCCGGGGCAACGTACCCGGGGAGGGCGGTGTGATCATCGCCGCGAACCACATCTCCGAGTCCGATCCGCTGGCGCTCGCCCACTTCGTCTACGAGGCGGGCCGCTACCCCGTCTACCTGGCCAAGTCCACGCTGTTCGACGTGCGGTTCTTCCGGACCGTCCTGCGCGGCACCGGGCAGATCCCCGTGTACCGGGACAGCGCGGACGCGTCGATGGCGCTCCGGGACGCCGAACGCGCGCTGCTGGACGGCGAGTGCCTGATGTTCTACCCCGAGGGGAGCTGCACCCGCGATCCCGAGCTGTGGCCCATGACCGGCCAGACGGGCGTCGCGCGGATGGCGCTGAAGACGGGCGCGCAGGTCGTCCCGGTGGCGAGCTGGGGCGCGCACGAGCTGCTGCCGTACAAGAAGGGCGAGCAGACCGGCCTCGCGGGCTCCCTGAAGAAGGGCTTCCACCCGTTCCCCCGCAAGACGATGCGGGTCATCGCGGGGCCGCCCGTCGACCTGTCGGAGTACGCGGGCCGCCCGCTCGACCGCGAGACGCTGCGCGCCGCGACCGACGACATCATGACGGCGATCGCCGGGCTGCTCGGCGAGCTGCGCGGCGAGGAGCCGCCGGCGGAGCGCTACGACCACCGCCGCGTGCTGGCGGAACGGCGCGGCGCCGCGGTGCCCGGCGCCCGTCCGGCCGCGGACGACGCCGGGGCGCGCCCGTCCCGGAGCGAGGCGGCGGGCTCGTGACGTTCAAGACCGCGGTGATGGGCGCGGGCTCCTGGGGCACGACGTTCGGCAAGCTGCTGCACGACGCGGGCGGCGAGGTGGTCCTGTGGGGCCGCCGGCCCGGCGTCGTCGAGGCGATCAACGACCGGCACGAGAACACCGACTACCTGCCGGGCATCGCGCTGCCCGAGGGGATGCGCGCCACGCTCGACCCGGCCGAGGCCCTGCGCGGCGCCGACTTCGTCGCGCTCGCCGTCCCGGCCCAGACGCTCCGGGCGAACCTCGCCGGGTGGCTGCCGCACCTGCCGCCCGGCGCCGTCATGGTGAGCCTGATGAAAGGCGTCGAGGACGGCACCACGCTGCGGATGTCGGAGGTCGTGCGGGAGGTCGCGGACGTCCCGCAGGAGCGGGTCGCGGTGTTCTGCGGGCCGAACCTGGCGCGCGAGATCGCGAGCGGGGAGCCCGGCGCGGCCGTCGCGGCGTGCGCGGACGAGGACGCCGCCCGCCGCCTCCAGGCGGCGACGATGACCCCGTACTTCCGCGTGTACACGTCCACGGACGTCATCGGCTGCGAGCTGGGCGGCGCGGTGAAGAACATCGTGGCGCTGTGCGTCGGGATGTCGGTCGGGCTCGGGTTCGGCGCCAGCACGCAGGCGGTACTGATGACCCGCGGCCTCGCCGAGATCACCCGGCTCGGGGTGGCGATGGGCGCGGACGAGCACACCTTCGCGGGCCTCGCCGGGATGGGCGACCTCGTCGGGACGTGCATGTCGCCGCTGTCGCGCAACCGGACGTTCGGGGAGAACCTCGGCCGGGGCATGACGCTGGAGCAGGTCATCTCGGTGACGAAGCAGACCGCCGAGGGCGTCAAGTCGGCGGAGGCGGTGATGGAGCTGGCCCGCAAGCACAACGTGGAGATGCCGATCACGGAGGCGGTCGCGGCCGTCCTGCACCACGGCATGCCGATCAAGGAGGCCGCCGTGTCGCTGATCTCCCGGTCGCCGAAGGCGGAGCGTTATGGCGTGTGACCTGCGGCGGGCGCCCCTGCGGGCGGGCCCGGGGCGGCCGTGGCCGACCCCGGCCCGGCAGCGGTAGGGTCGGGGATCATGTCCCCATCCAAGATCCGCGTGGCCGTCGTGTTCGGCGGGCGCAGCAGCGAGCACGCGATCTCCTGCGTCACCGCCGGAGCCGTGATGGCCGCGATCGACCGGGACCGCTACGACGTGGTGCCGATCGGCATCGCCCGCGACGGCCGCTGGGTGCTGGCGTCCGGCGACCAGCGGCTCGCGATCGAGGACGGCGTGCTGCCCGAGGTGGACGGCGGCGGCACCGCCCTCGCGCTCCCGTTCGACCCCGCCGCCCGCGGCCTCATCGCCGTCGCCCCGGGCGAGGTCCCCGCCGCGCTCGGCGAGGTCGACGTCGTCCTGCCGCTGCTGCACGGCCCCTTCGGCGAGGACGGCACCATCCAGGGCATGCTCGACCTGGCGGGCATCCGCTACGTCGGCGCCGGGGTGCTGGCCAGCGCGGTCGGCATGGACAAAGGCTTCATGAAGCTCGTCTGGCAGGCGCGGGGCCTGCCCGTCGGCCCGTACGTGCTGGTCGGCGACCGGGAGTGGCGCCGCGAGCGCAAGCGCAAGATCGACGAGATCAAGGAGCTCGGCCTGGACGCGGGCCGCGCCGTGTTCGTCAAGCCGGCGCGGGCCGGGTCGAGCATGGGCATCAGCCGCGTCACGTCCGAGGACGCCCTGGAGGCGGCGGTCGAGGCGGCCCGCGAGCACGACCCGAAGGTCATCGTGGAGGCCGCGATCGAGGGCCGCGAGATCGAGTGCGGCGTGCTGCAGGGGGAGGGCGACGGCCCGGCCGAGGCGAGCCTGCCCGCCGAGGTGCTGACGTCCGGCGACAGCGACTTCTACGACTTCGAGACGAAGTACCTCGACGGCGGCACCACGATGGCGATCCCGCCCGACCTCCCGGACGCGGCCGTCGAGGAGGTGCGGCGCGTCGCCGTCGAGGCGTTCGAGGCGCTCGACTGCGAGGGCCTCGCCCGCGTCGACTTCTTCTACACGCCGGACGGCCGCTGGGTCCTCAACGAGATCAACACGATGCCGGGGATGACGCCCACGTCGGCGTTCCCGCAGATGTGGGCCGCGACCGGCCTGGACTACCCGTCCGTCGTCGACCGCCTCATCCGGACCGCCGCCGCCCGCTCCACCGGCCTGCGCTGACCCCGCGGACCGCGCCGGTCACCCGTACGGGAGCCAGGCGCGGTCGGCGAGCGTGGCGGCGTCGGACGCGCGCGCACCGGCGTCGGAGAACGTCCACAGGGCGTCGCCGACGACGAGCGACCGCAGGACGGACGCGCCGGGATGCCCGACGTCCCCGGTCCGCGCGACGCCGTCCCGCGTCACCTTCAGGACGAGCGCCGCGTTCGTCCCGCCACCGGGTTCGCGCACCGGCAGGACGGTGAGGCCGGTGCGGGCCCAGTACAGGAAGGCGTGCGGGTCGGCCTCCGCGGACGACGTCGCGCCCGGGATCCGGTACGCGTCGATCCGCCGGGGCGGTCCGGCCACGTCGAACAGCGACACCTGGAGGCCCTCGACGCGTCCGGACGCGTCCGCGTCCTGCCCGACGCCGAGGAGGCGCCCGTCCGCCACCGGGTGGAGGTAGGCCGAGTACCCGGTGATCTTCAGTTCGCCGGTGGCGCGGGGGCGGCGCGGGTCGGACAGGTCGAGCGCGTACAGCGGGTCGGTGCGGCGGAACGTCACCACGTAGGCGGTCGGCCCGGTGAAGCGGACCGCGTGGATGCGCTCGGTCTTCCCGAGGCCGCCGACGCGGCCGATCCCGTCGAGGCGCGGCCCGCGCCGCCGGAGGACGTGCAGCGCGCTGCTCGACGCCCGCGCGTCATCGGGCCGGGACGTCGTCGCGACCCGGAGGTGCCCGTTGTGCTCGGACAGCGCGTACTGGTTCAGCAGCCGCCCGGGCACCGACCCGGACGCGGCGAACTCCGGGGGCCCGCCCGGCCGCAGCGCGAGCATGTGGACGTCCGTCCGCTCGGCCGCCGCGGACCGCTCGGCGTACGGGCGCGGCCGGGTGCCCGTGATGTACAGGTTCTTTCCGTTGCCGTACACGGTGGACCCGTCGACCGCGACGCCCATCGGCCGCGGGTCGGCGAGACCGCCCGCGAGGTCGAGGGTCAGCACGCTGAGCATCGCGCCGCTCCCGCCGTACGCGGCCGGGCGGCTGACCCGGTCGCACGGCGCCCGGAACGCGTCCACCCGCCCGCCGCCGCGGTCGACGCGGAACGCGGGCAGCCAGGCGTCCAGCGGCGTCCGCAGCACCGCCCGCCGGTTCGCCTCGATCGCCGCAGCCGCGTCGCCGGGGGCCGCCGGACGGCCCGGCCGCGGCCGGGGGAAGTCGATCCGCGGCGTCGACCGGACGACGACGTGGACGGTCCCGCCGGTGCGCCGCGCGTCCACGTACTCGGTGTCGGACGTCAGCGTCGCGACGACGCGCGGCGCCCCCGCGACGTCCACGAGCGTCAGCCGCGTCCGCGGAGCCGGGGGAGAGGGCGGGGGCGGGACCGGACGCGCCGCCCCGCCGTCCTCGGGGAGCCGCGCCCGGCCCTCGAACGCCACCGCCGTCCGCCGCGACTCCAGCACCAGGACGCGGTCGCCGTCCATCAGCAGCTTCCGGTCGCCGCCCGCGGCGGAGCCGGGCAGGTCCAGCGTGTGCGCGATCTTCCGGGACGCGGGGTCGATGACGTGCAGGCCGCCGTCGCCGAGGGCGACGATGCGGCGGCCGTCCGTCTTGACGAGGTCCGGCTCGTCCGCGCCGGGCTCGTGCGCGTTCGTCAGGGAGTGCTCGGGGACGGGCGCCGCCTCCGCCGCGGCACCCGGCACGGCGGGCGCGGACCGCCGCATCTCGAGCGCCGACGAGTCCGGGGCCGCCGGCCCGTCCGGCCCGACCTGCATCGCGGTCGCCCGCCGCAGACCGTCCAGCAGCCGCTCGCAGGAGCGGTAGCCGACCAGGGCCATCGGGGGCGGGGGCGGCGGAGCCGGGGGCTCCTCGGCGCGCAGGGCGCAGCCGCCCGCCGCCACCGCCGACGCGGCGGCCATCGCGACCGCCGGGACCGTACGTGCGCGCATTCGCGTGGGACGCGGCCCGGGCGCGTCCGGTTCCCCCGGAAGCCGAAGACAGAGACCCGGTCGAGATCGGTCGCCGCGTCGCGGGGCGTCCGGATATGCAACGCTTGGTGCGACCGCCCCCCACCTCGAGGAGAACGCACCCGTGTGGCATGCCGAGACACCGGAGCGCATCGGCCCGTACCGGGTGATGGACCGGCTCGGCGAAGGCGGGATGGGCACCGTCTACACCGGCGCGGACGACACCGGCCGCAAGGTCGCGATCAAGGTCATCCGGCGCGAGTACGCCGCCGACCCCCAGTACCGGGCTCGGTTCGAGTCCGAGGTGCGGGCCGCCCAGCGTGTCCGCCCGTTCTGCACCGCGCCCGTCCTGGACGCCGACCCGCACGCCGACCCCCCGTACCTCGTGACCGAGTTCGTCAACGGGCAGAGCCTCGACGCCGCCGTCGCCGAGAGCGGATCGCTGCGCGGCGCCGACCTGGAGGCCGTCGCGGTCGGCATCGCCACCGCGCTGACCGCCATCCACGACGCCGGCGTCGTCCACCGCGACCTCAAGCCCGCGAACGTCCTGCTGTCCACCTTCGGGCCCCGCGTCATCGACTTCGGCATCGCCCGCTCCCTCGGCGGGACGCGGCTGACCGCGACCGGCGGCATCGTCGGCACCCCCGCGTTCATGGCCCCCGAGCAGCTCGACGGGCGCGGCGCGTCCCCCGCCTCGGACGTCTGGGCGTGGGGCGCCACCGTCGCGTTCGCCGCCCGCGGCGACACCTGCTTCGCGGCCGACTCCCTCCCGGCGGTCATCCACCGGATCATGAGCACGGAGCCCGACCTGAGCGGGCTGGACGGCTCGCTCCTGCACACCGTGCGCCGCGCCCTCGCGAAGGACCCGGAGCGGCGGCCGTCCGCCCAGGAACTCCTCGACGGGCTCATCTCCAGCGGCGTCCGGACGCCGCAGCAGCAGCACACGAGCCCGCCGCGCCCCGTCCCGCGGCAGGAGCAGCAGAGCACGAGCCCGCCGCGCCCCGCCCCGCCGGTGCCGGGCCCGTCCGCCCACCCGGGGCCCGCGCTCGCCGACGGCGAGGCCGAGGCGCTCGTCGAGCGGCAGTACCGGCAGGCCGCCCAGGCCGGCGACCCGGCGGCGATGCGCAACCTCGCCGCGCTGCTCGGCGGCCAGGGCCGCACCGCGGAGGCCGAGTCGTGGGCCCGGTACGCCGACGCCGTCGCGACCCGCCCGTCCTACGGCCCGCCGCGCCACCACGCGCCGCCGAACCCGCACCCGAACCCGCACGCGAACCCGCACCCGCACGTGAAGCCGCCGCTCAACAGCTACGCGATCTACGCCCTGACGTTCGGGCTCGTCGGCCTCGTGACGTGCGGCCTCCCGTCCATCCCGGCGATCGTCGCCGGGCACATCGCCTGGAGCCGCGTGCGCCGCTCCGGCGAACGCGGCCTCGGCCTCGCCATCACCGGCATCGCCCTCGGCTGGCTCATGGTCGCGTTCTGGCTGATCATCCTCATCGGGATCCTGGCGCCGCCGGCCGACGGGGCGTGAACAAACCGGTTGTGCCCCCGCCGCGCCGGATGGCACCGTAGACCACGTCAGCCCGCCGAAGGCGGTGACGCGAGACCCGAGAGGAGGACCGGCCATGGCCCTGCCGCCGTATCGACCGAGCAGTCGACTGCCCTCGGCGTCGCACGTTGGCCCCGGCCGGTATCCCGCCTCCTGAGGCACCCCGGACGAGCCGCCGCGAGCGACGCCTCCCCGCCCGACACGAGCGGCTCTACCCCAACCGGCAGAGGGACCACTTTCAGGAAGTGGACGTTCCGGGTTCGAATCCCGGGAGCCGCACGCACGCCTCCGTAGTCCAACGGCAGAGACGGCAGCATGAGGTGCTGTGTGCTGGGGGTTCGAATCCCTCCGGGGGCACGACGCGGACCGCGTCCTTCGGGACGCCGGCCGCACGAGGGGCGGCGCCGACGCCGGAGAGTCGGGCCTGCCTGTAAAGCAGGTGCCTCGCGCTGAGTGGGTTCGACTCCCACCCGCCCTACCGAACCGGTTCCCCCGAACCGGCCCCGCCGATCCGCCGGTGTTGGCATTCGGGGCCGTCCTGGACTATGTCTAGACGGGTGTCCGGGGAACAGGTGACGATCGAGGCCACGCGGCGGCGCCTCACCGAGCGGCAGGCCGAGACGGTGCGGCGGCTGACCGGCGCCGCCGTCGACGAGCTCCGCGAGAGCGGCTACGACGGGCTGACCGTCCGCAACGTCGCCCGCCGCGCCGGGGTCGCGCCCGCGACCGCCTACACCTACTTCGCCTCCAAGAACCACCTGATCACCGAGGTGTTCTGGCGCCGGCTCGGCGGGCTGCCGCCGGTCCGGGCGGACGGCCCGCCGCGCGCGCGGGCGATCGAGGTGCTGCGGGAGATCGCGCTGCTGGTGTCGGACGAGCCCGAGCTGGCGGCGGCCTGCACGACGGCGATGCTCGGCACCGACCCGGACGTCCGCGAACTGCGGACCCGCATCGGCGTCGCCATCCGCGAGCGGCTCACGGCGGCGCTGGGCGAGCACGCCGACGAGCGGACGCTCGGCGCGCTGGAGCTCGCCTACTCCGGTGCGCTGCTGCACGCGGGCATGGGGTACACGTCGTACTCCCGCATGGCCGACCGGCTCGCCGAGATGGCCGAGCTGATCCTGCCCCGCCCCGAGTGAGCCGCCGGGGCCGTCCGGTCAGATCTGGCCTTCGGGCTTCTGCGGGATCGTGGCCTTGATCGCGGGGGAGAGCTCGATGAGGACGTCGCCCGCCGGGTGGTACTCCGGCGGGACCGTCACCTCCACGTACGCCTGCCGGGCCACCGCCGTGTAGGTGACCGGTGGGTCACTGGGGGTGGGGTACCAGTCGATCCCGTTGATCGTGACGAGCTGCGACTCCGGCCGCAGCGTCGCCGGGCGCGGGACGCCGCAGCGCAGCCCGATCGCGGGCGAGCCCCACGCCGCCGTGAGCGCCGACTCCGGCGAGGTGTCCCGCCGGTCCTGCCCGCGCAGCTTCTCCGGCAGCCGCAGCCCCTCGCAGAGCCGCCGCGCCGCCGCGTCCGGCTCCGGCGGCCGGACCTGCACCGCGCCGTCGCCGCACGCCGCGCTGAGCGCGGCCACCAAGGCCAGGGCCGTCGCCGGCGCCCCCCGACGCTTCACCATCGACCGCTTGCTCTCCCGTCAGATGTGCACGATCGGGCAGGTCAGCGTCCGGGTGATCCCTTTGACGGTCTGGATCTGCGCGACGACGAGCTTGCCCAGTTCGTCCACGTTGTTCGCCTCCGCCCGGACGATCACGTCGTAGGGGCCGGTGACGTCCTCCGCGCGCGTGACGCCCGTCATGCCGGAGATATGGCCCGCCACTTCGGCGGCCTTGCCGACTTCGGTCTGGATGAGGATGTAGGCCTGCACCATCACGTCCTCCCCGGGGCGGAGAAAATGCCGTCGGACGGTTCACCGTATCGCGTCGCCGCCCCCGGCGGGCGGCCGGGGCGGTACGAACCGGCGGCCGCGCGGTGAAAACATGGGCGGATGGCGACGATCGGGGAGCTGGGCGAGTTCGGGCTGATCGAGCGGCTGACGGCGCGGCTGCCGCGGGGCCCGCGGGTGCCGCTCGGGCCGGGGGACGACGCGGCGGTGGTCGCGGCGCCGGACGGGCGGGTGGTCGCGACGACCGACCTGCTCGTCGAGGGCCGGCACTTCCGCCGCGACTGGTCGGGCCCCTACGACATCGGCCGCAAGGCCGCCGCGCAGAACCTCGCGGACGTCGCCGCCATGGGCGCCCGCCCCACCGCGCTGCTCGTCGGGTTCGCCGCGCCGACCGCGACCGCGGCGGACTGGGCGGACGGCCTGTACGCGGGCCTCGTCGACGAGTGCGCGGCCGCGGGGGCGTCCGTCGCCGGGGGAGACGTCGTGGCGGCGCCGGAGATCACCCTGGCAGTGACCGCGCTCGGCGACCTCGGGGGCGGCGCGCCGCTCACCCGGGCCGGAGCGCGCCCCGGCGACGTCGTCGCCGTCCGGGGGCGGCTGGGCTTCGCGTCGGCGGGCCTGGAGCTGCTCACGGCCGGACGGGACGGCCCCGCGGAGCTGCTCGCGGCCCACCGGCGCCCGGAGCCGCCCTACGGCGCCGGGCCGCAGGCGCGGGAGCTGGGCGCGACCGCCCTGCTGGACGTCAGCGACGGGCTGCTGCAGGACCTCGGGCACATCGCGGCGGCGAGCGGGGTCCGGGTCGACGTGGAGTCGGCGGCCGTCCCCGTCGCGGACGTCCTCGGCCCCGACGGGCTGCGGCACGCGCTCACCGGCGGCGAGGACCACGCGTTCGCCGGCACGTTCCCGGCGGCGTCCGCCCTGCCGCCGTCCTGGACGCGGATCGGCACCGTCGCGCGCGGAACGGGCGTCCGGGTCGACGGGCGCGTTCCAGAAGGCGGGGGATGGGACCATTTCCGCATGTGAACGGAGCTTCGACCGGAATTAAGGAACGCGGTGCGATCCTCAGGTCGGTAGGCATATTTGGTGCCGGTTTGGTATACATCCCCTGACCGACGAGGAATGGAATGGGACGACACTCCAAGCCCGAGCAGCCCGAGGACGAGCCCGGATCGAGCGCGCAGGCGCCGCCGGGCCGGCCCGTCGGCCCGTCCACCGGACCTCGCTACGACGGCTTCGCCGGCCCCACCGACGATCAGGTGTTCGTGTCCCGGCCGGGCAGCCACCGGCGGCCGTCCGGACCGCCGCGCGGGCACGGCGGCCCGCCGGGCCCGGCGTCCACCGGCCCCCGCGCCACCCTCCCCGACGGCGCGCCCACGACGCCTCCCGCGATGCCTCCCGCGATGCCTCCCGGACAGGGCGGACCGCCCCCGCCCGGGTCCGTGCCGCCCTGTCCGGGAGGCATCGCGGGAGGCATCGCGGGAGGCATCGTGGGCGCGCCGTCGGGGAGGGTGGCGC
>NZ_QHJN01000084.1:0-35414 GCF_003947565.1 Actinomadura sp. WAC 06369
GGGGGAAGGAGTCGCGGGGCGGGTCACGGCAGCGTCACTCCCAGGTCGCCGCGGAGCCGGGCGACGGTGCCGGGGAGCACCGACAGGAAGCGCTCGACGTCCGCCGCCTCGACGTCACGGGGCAGCGACACCCGCACGTTCCCATGGGTCAGCACTCCCATCGCCTCCAGCACATGACTGGGACGCAGCGTATCCGCCGTGCACGAGCTCCCCGACGAAACCGCGAAACCCAGCCGGTCCAGTTCGGTGAGCAGCGCCTCGCCCTCCACGTACAGGCAGGAGAAAGTGACCAGGTGGGGCAGCCGCCGGACCGGGTCGCCGACCACCTCGACGTCCGGGACGGTCCGCGCGACCTCGGCCCGGATCCGCTCCACGAGCGCCGACAGCCGCGCCGCGTCCGCCGCCATGTCCACGTGCCGCGCCTTCAGCGCCGCGGCGGCGGCGACCGCCCCGGGCACGTTCTCGAACCCCGGGACGCGGCGCGCCCCGCGCTCGTCGTCCGGCAGCGGGGAGCGCCACCGCGTCCCCTTGCGGATCACGAGCACCCCAACCCCGGCGGGCCCGCCCCACTTGTGCGCGCTGCCCGCCAGCAGCGACCAGCCCGGCGGGACGTCCGCGCGCCCGAGCGACTGCGCCGCGTCGGTGCACAGCGGGACGCGCGCCGCCCGGCAGTGCTCGGCGGCCTCGGCGAGCGGCTGCAGCGTGCCGACCTCGTGGTTGGCCGACTGGAGGCACGCCAGCGCGGTGTCCGGGCGCAGCGCCGCCGCGAACTCGGCGGGGTCGACGCGCCCGGCGCGGTCGACGCCGACGACCGTCACCTCGCCGCCGTCCCGCTCGTGCAGTTCGGCGGCGTGCAGGACGCTGGAGTGCTCGACGGCGCTCACCACCAGGTGGGAGCCGACCCGCCGCCGCGCGCGCAGCCCGCCGAGGACGGCCAGGTGGACGGCCTGCGTGCCGGACGACGTGAACGACACCTCGTCGGCCCGGACGCCGAGCACCCCCGCGACACGCGCGCGGGCGCGGTCGAGCAGGATGCGGGTGCCGCGCGCCGTACCGTAGAGACGCGCGGGGTCGGCCCAGGCCGAATCGAGCGCTTCCAGCAGCGCGGCACGCGCCGCGGGGTGCGGCGGTTCGGTGGAGGCGGCGTCGAGGTAGCCGCTGCTTCCGGCCATGGCGGAACACTAACCGGGCACCCGATCGGGGGTGCGCGCGACCCTCGCGCTAGGGTGTCCAACGCACGTGTAACAGCAGATCTACACCGCCCGGCCGACCGGGCTTCATCCGTGGGGAAGGCATTCCGTGAGTCCGACCCGCTCTAGGGAGCGGCGTACGCCTGTGCGCAGTCGCCGCGCAATCACAAGCGCCGGCGCGCTAGGGCTGCTGGCGCTGACCGCCACCGCGTGCAGCGGTGAGGCGGCCCGCCTCGGCATGCCCGAGCCGATCAGCATCCAGGGCGAACGCATGCTGAGGCTCTGGCAGGGCTCCTGGATCGCGGCGTTCGCCGTCGGGGCCGTGGTCTGGGGCCTGATCATCTGGGCTGTGGTGTTCCACCGCAAGCGTTCCGACGACCTGCCGCCGCAGGTCCGCTACAACATGCCGATCGAGATCCTCTACACGGCGGTCCCGTTCGTCATCATCGCGGTCCTGTTCTACTTCACGGCGCGCGATCAGAACTTCGTCGAGAAGACCACCGACGATCCGGACGTCGTCGTCGACGTCACGGCGTTCCAGTGGAGCTGGCAGTTCGACTACGTCGAGAACGGGAAGAGCGTCGCCACCGTGGTCGGCCAGCCGGTCGCCCCGAACGGCCCGGCGCCCGCCAAGCCCGTCATGACGGTCCCGGCGAACGAGAAGATCCGCGTCCGGCTGCACGCCAACGACGTCATCCACTCGTTCTGGGTCCCGGCGATGATCTACAAGAAGGACGTCATGCCGGGCTACACCAACGAGTTCGAGTTCACCGCGAACAAGCTCGGCACCTATGAGGGCCGCTGCGCCGAACTCTGCGGTGTCGACCACAGCCGGATGCTGTTCCAGCTCAAGGTCGTCACGCCGGAGCAGTACGACAAGTTCATCGCCGACGCCAAGGCCAAGAAGCAGGCCGCGTCGACCCAAGCCGCGGGGGGTGCCAATTGACGACGATCAGCAAGGCACCGAGCGCGCCGGTCTCCGCGTCGCGGACGAGCAAGGGGCGGATCATCGCCTCGTGGATGTCGTCCACCGACCACAAGACGATCGGCTACCTCTACCTGATCACGTCGTTCTTCATGTTCCTGATCGGCGGCGTGCTCGCCCTGGTCATGCGCGCCGAGCTGTACAAGCCGGGGCTCCAGGTCGTCAGCAACGAGCAGTTCAACCAGCTGTTCACCATGCATGGCACGATCATGCTGCTGATGTTCGCGACACCGCTGTTCGCCGGCTTCGCCAACGTGGTGATGCCGCTGCAGATCGGCGCGCCGGACGTCGCGTTCCCGCGCATGAACATGCTGGCGTACTGGCTGTTCCTGTTCGGCAGCCTGATCGTCCTCGCGGGGTTCCTGACCCCGAACGGCGCCGCCAGCTTCGGCTGGTTCGCCTACGCCCCGCTGTCGAACGCGGTCCGCTCGCCGGGCATCGGCGGCGACATGTGGGTGCTCGGCCTGGCGATGTCGGGCTTCGGCACCATCATGGGCGCGGTCAACTTCATCACCACGATCCTGTGCATGCGCGCGCCGGGCATGACCATGTTCCGGATGCCGATCTTCACCTGGAACGTCCTGCTGACCTCCATCCTGGTCCTGCTCGCGTTCCCGGTGCTGGCCGCCGCGCTGCTCGCCCTGGAGGCCGACCGGAAGTTCGGCGCGCACGTGTTCGACGCGTCGCACGGCGGTGCGCTGCTGTGGCAGCACCTCTTCTGGTTCTTCGGGCATCCAGAGGTGTACATCATCGCCTTGCCCTTCTTCGGGATCGTGACGGAGATCCTCCCGGTGTTCAGCCGTAAGCCGGTCTTCGGCTACATCGGCCTGGTGTTCGCCACCATCAGCATCGCGGGCCTTTCCATCACGGTCTGGGCGCACCACATGTACGTGACCGGCCAGGTGCTCCTGCCGTTCTTCTCCTTCATGACGTTCCTCATCGCCGTGCCGACAGGCGTGAAGTTCTTCAACTGGATCGGAACGATATGGAGAGGCCAACTAACGTTCGAGTCACCGATGCTGTGGTCTCTCGGCTTCCTCGTCACGTTCCTGTTCGGCGGCCTGACCGGCGTCATCCTCGCGTCGCCGCCGATGGACTTCCAGCTGTCCGACTCCTACTTCGTGGTGGCGCACTTCCACTACGTCGTGTTCGGCACCGTGGTGTTCGCGATGTTCGCGGGCTTCTACTTCTGGTGGCCGAAGTGGACCGGCAAGATGCTGAACGACCGCCTCGGCAAGGTGCACTTCTGGCTGCTGTTCATCGGCTTCCACGGCACCTTCCTGGTCCAGCACTGGCTGGGCGCCGCGGGCATGCCCCGCCGGTACGCCGACTACGCGGCCGAGTTCGAGGGACTGAACGTGGTCTCGACGATCTTCTCGTTCATCCTCGGCGCCTCGCTGCTCCCGTTCTTCTACAACGTCTACATCACGTGGAAGAAGGGCAAGCGCGTCGAGGTGGACGACCCGTGGGGCTACGGCGCGTCCCTGGAGTGGGCGACGTCGTGCCCGCCGCCGCGGCACAACTTCAACTCGATCCCGAAGATCCGGTCCGAGCGGCCCGCGTTCGACCTGCACCACCCGCATGTGGGCGCGAAGGGCGAACTGGCCGGCGCGTCCGGCGGCTCGGCCGTCTCGAAGGGAGACTGACCGATGCGCGTTCAGGCGTTCATGTTCTACGGATGCGCCATCTTCTTCCTCATCACCGACGTCGTGTACTGGTACTGGTCGAACGACTGGACGGGGACGACCGCGCTCGCGCTGTCCGTCGGCCTCGCCGGCCTGATCGGCTTCTACATCCACTTCACGGTGCGGCGCCTCGAGCGGGCCAACGCGGGCCCGCTGTACGAGGACGACCCGGAGGGTGAGATCGCGGACGCGGCCGGCGAGCTGGGCTTCTTCAGCCCGCACAGCTGGTGGCCGCTGTACATCGGCCTCTCGGCCGCGGCGATCACGCTGGGCCTGGTGTTCGGCTGGTGGCTCGTGATCATCGGTACGGTCGCCATCCTCATGTCGGTGATCGGCCTGGTCTTCGAGTACTACCGGGGTCATTTCGCCCACTGATCGGTAAAAACCGCCCATGAAGGGCCGGTATCCGGAATTTCCCGGGTACCGGCCCTTTCACATACTGGGCGTCGCTCCAGCGACCGGGCCGGAGCGGACGAAATGGGCGCCCAGGGACGACCGGGGGGTCCACCAGTGCGGTTTCGTTGCTCAGGACCGAGGGACCGGGGACGGCGGGCCGTCGCGCTGCTCGTCGGCGTCGGCGCGGCGGCGGCCGCGGGATGCACGGCCCAGGACGAGACGACGGCGCGGTCCGTCGAGCTCACGGTGTCGCCGCGCCAGGGCGGGACGGTGGCGCCGGACGCGCCGATCGCCGTCCGGGCGGAGCGCGGCACGATCGCCGACGTGAAGGTGACGACCGGCGGGACGGCCGTCGACGGGAGCCTGACCGAGGACGGGACGGCGTGGCGGTCCCGCTGGGCGCTCATGCCCGGGAAGACGTACACGGTCGCCGCCACGGCGCTCGGCGAGGACGGGCGGAGCCGGACGGTGCGGAGCGAGTTCACCACCGCGGCGGCGGAGAAGACGAACCCGATGACGCTCGGGGCGCCGTTCGACGGGGAGACCGTCGGCGTCGGCATCCCGATCATCATGAACTTCGAGGAGCCGGTCGAGAACAAGGCCGCGGTCGAGCGGGCGCTGGTGGTGCGCGCGAGCAAGCCCGTCGAGGGCGCCTGGCACTGGGTCGACGACGAGCAGGTCGTCTTCCGGCCGAAGCAGTACTGGCCCGCGCAGACCAAGGTGACGTTCCAGGCGCACCTGGCCGGGGTGAGCACGAGCAAGGGCGTCTACGGCGGCAAGAACCAGCGCATCGCCTTCACCGTCGGGGACTCCCAGGTCAGCACCGCCGACGAGGACTCCCACAAGATGGTCGTGAAGGTCAACGGCAAGAAGGTGCGCACGATCCCGACCAGCATGGGCGACGGGTCGGAGCGCAGGTTCACCACCACCAACGGCATCCACCTGGCGATGCAGAAGGACGACCCCGTCACGATGACGTCCTCGTGGATGGGGATCGCACCGGGCAGCGCGGGCGGGTACAGCCTCGTCGTGGACGACGCCGTGCGCATCTCCGACAGCGGCGAGTACGTGCACAGCGCGCCCTGGTCCGTCGGCAGCCAGGGGAGCTCGAACGTCAGCCACGGCTGCATCAACGTGAGCCCGTCCAACGCCGAGTGGTTCTACGAGATGACGATGCGCGGCGACCCGATCGTTGTCACCGGCACCGACCGGGAGCTGGAGCCCTACAACGGGTGGAGCTACTGGCAGATGGACTGGAAGAAGTGGGTGAAGGGCGGCGCGCTGAAGCGGTCCGTGAAGATCGGGCCGAACGCCGATCCGGCGAACCTGGCGGCGCAGGCCGACCGGCCCGCCGGGCAGCCGGCCGGGAGCTGACCGGGTCAGCCGCCGGACCGCGGCGGCGGGACCCGGACGCCGTGCAGGCGCGCCCAGTCGCGCGCCATCGCGATCCGCTCGGGTCCCGCCGGGTGCGACATCCACAGGAACCGCTCGACGGGGTTCGGGCTCAGGTCGGAGATGTTGCGCACCGTCAGCTCGTGCTGCATCGACACGAACGTCGCCGGGTCCCGGGTGAGGTCGAGGGCGTGGACGTCCGCCCGCGCCTCGATCCGGCGGCTGACGAGGTTCTGCACGGGGGCGGCGAGCTGCATCGCGACCGCCAGCAGCGCCACGACGAGCGCGACCGACCGCGGGTCCGCGGCCCCGCCGCCCCGCGCGGCGGCGCCCGCGGTGGCGTCGGCGCCGGTGCTCTCGTCCGCGCCGGTGGCCGCTTCGGGGGCGCTTCCGCCGCGCGGGACGACCCCGGCGCGGCGCAGCAGCCGCGGCGACGTCATCAGCGGGTACAGCAGGCACACGCCGCCCGCGACGGCGAGCGCCCCCACGAGCGTCCCCCACAGCACGTCCCCGTCGTCGGCGTGGCCGAGCTCGTGCCCGACGATGGACTCCACCCGCTCCGGCGGCGACTCCAGCAGCGTGTCGTACAGGACGATCCGGCGCGTCGAGCCGAACCCGGACACGTAGGCGTTCAGCGAGGTCGTCCGGCGGGACGCGTCCGCGACGAGGACGTCCTCGACCGGGACGCCGTCGCGTTCGGCCATCGCCAGCAGGTCGGTGCGCAGCCGCCCCTCGGGCAGCGAGTGGAACCGGTTGAAGACCGGCTCCACCACCACCGGGTACGCGAACGACGCCGCGACGACGAGCGTGAAGCCGCCGGCGGCGGCGCCCGTCCACCAGTAGCGGGGGAAGCGGCGCACCGCCGCGTACAGGAGCAGCAGTACGAGGCCGTAGACGACCCACGTGAGGCCGAGCGACTTCAGCTCGTCCGCGAACCACGCGGGCCAGCTCTGCGTGGAGAGCCCGTAGTCGCGCAGCACCGTCTCGCCCCAGACGTCGAACGGCAGTCCGGCGAGCCACAGCAGCGTCGTCACCGCCGCGGCGGCGACGAGGACGCGCAGCGGGCGGCGCGGCACGCGCGCCGTCGCGAACCGGATGAGCCGCGCGCCCAGCGGCGTCAGGCCGAGCAGGAGCACCACCGCGAGCCCGGCGGCGAGCCCCGCGTACGCGGGCGGGTTGAGCGCGGAGTCGAACGCGGCGCTGCGGGCGATCTCGGCGGGGGAGTGGTCCGCGGCCGGGTCGGGGGCCGTGCGGCCGCCGGGGACCGGGCCGGGCAGCGGGTTCCACGGGGTGGTCAGCGCCAGGACGGTCCCGACCGCGGCGAACAGCGCGGCGGCGGCGACGGTCGCGGCGATCCGGGGGCGCCGCAGCCGCCCGTCCTGCTGGCTCACGTGAGCTCCTTCGTCAGGTAGGCGCGCCACCGCGCGGTGAAGCGGTCCGGGGCGAGGCCCAGCTCCTCGCGCAGCGCGGTCTCCAGGGGGGTGCGCCCGGCGGCCCGGTAGAGCCGGACGAGCGTCGCCTCACCGTACCGCTCCGCGATCATCCGGCAGGCGAGCCAGGACTCCTGGTACGCCTGCGACAGCCGCCGCGCGTCGCCGGCGAAGTCGTCCGGCGCGGGCAGTCCCGCGGGGACCCGCCCGGCCGCCACCTCGCGGCGCAGCTCGGCGGCGGCGTCGCGGACGCCGATGCCCGCGCCGCGGTACCCGACGTAGTCGGCGAACCCCTCGATGAGCCACAGCGGGGTCGTGTCGTCGCGGGCGCCGCCGGTCGCGACGTGGGTCAGCTCGTGCGTGAGGACGACCCGGCGGCCGAGGTCGTTGAGGCGGCCGAACGGCGCGGGCGAGACGACGACGCGGTCCCGCCCGCCCTTCCCGCCGGGGCCGGGGGTGACGGCGGCGAGGGCGGCGAACGACGCGACGTCCGTCCCCGGCCCGGCGAGCTCCGCGGCCAGGGCGGGGTCGGCGGGCGCGAGCGCCACCGCGCGGCGCGCCCAGCCGGTGCCGACGACGTCGGTGACGGCCGGCACCGCGGCGTCGAGCAGCGCGGCGAGGCCGTCCAGCCCGGTCGTGTCGCCGATGACGAGGCTCGCGGCGCCCGCGGCGACGGCGAGCGGCCCGGCGTCCCAGATCGCGGCGTCGTCGGCGAACCCGCGGGCCGAGCCGTCGCCGGTCACGGCCCACGCGCCGGAGCGCGGCGCGAACGTCAGCTGGCGGACGCGCGCGGCGTCGCCGTCGTCGAAGCCGCGGAACCGGTAGCGGGTCTCGACGCGGACGACCACCGCGTCGCCGTCCTCGTCGAGGCGGGGGTCGACGACCTCCTCGCGCCAGCGGCCGAGCGGGAGCCGGCGCAGGTTGTCGAAGCGGCGCGCCTCCGCGTCGCGGAACCCTTCGGGCGCGGCGGCGACGGTCGCGAGGAACGCGGCGCGGTCGCCGGTCCGGACCGCCTCGGCGCGGCGGGCGAGGACGGCCGCGGCCCGCGCGGGCTCGAACGGGCCCGCCGCCCGCGCCGTGTCGCCCGTCCGGTCCGCGGTCCGGCCGGGGGCTGGGCCGGCCGCGCCGGAGCGGGCGCCGAGCAGGCCCGCGCCGCCCGCCGCGAGCAGCGCGGCCCCGCCCGCGCCGAGGGCGAGAACCCTGCGGCGCGAGACGGGGCCGCGCGCGCCGTCCGGGGCGGGGTCGTCCTTCATGGGCGCGATCCTATGCACCCGGACCTGTGCCCCCGGACGCATGTACCCGGAGGACCCGCCCGGACGGTGTCAATCCGGTCGTGTCACTTCTCGGCGTACTCGGGGTAGCCGTAGCCGACGATGGTCGAGGTCGAGCGCTCGCGGATCTTGACGGCGCTGTCGGTGTTGCCCTCCACCGTCTTGACGGTGCCGTCGTCGATCTTCTCGATCACCATGCCGACGTGGTCGATGGCGTCGATGGAGCTGCTGCCGCCCCAGTCGAAGAAGACGATGGCGCCCGGTTCGGGCTCGGTGCCCCAGCGGCCCTCGTCCTTGAACCACTGCGCGTGCGTGACGGTGTAGGCGTCGTGCCCGAACTGGTCGTCGGCCCCGATCTGGGAGCCGATCCACGAGATGAACATGCTGCACCAGGCGGCGTCGCTGTAGCCGGCGAGGGAACCGCCGTCCCGCTCGACCGTCTTCTTGGACCGTTCCGATTCGACGTACCAGTCGTTGAACTTCGTCTCGCCGTTGGCGTCCTCCTTGATGCCCACCTGCTTCTCCGCCATCGCGATGGCGTCCTGCGCGGTGGGCTTGCTCTTCTTCTTCTCCTCCGACCCGCCGTCCCCGGACGCGCCGGACCCGGCGTCGCCGGAGCCGCCGCCGGACCCGGAGCCGGAACCGGCGCCCGCGTCGTCTCCGCCGGGCTCCCCGGCGTCGTCGGACGCCGCGGAGCCGCCGGAGCCCCGGTCGCCGCCGTCCTGCACGACCGCGAACTCGGCCGCGGTCTTGGCGGTTCCGGAGTCGAACTGCAGGACCGACGCCTGCGCGGTCGCCGCGGCGGTGCCGAGGACGGCCGCGCCGACGACGACGCCGCCGGTGGTGCGCCACGAGAGGGGAATGGCGCTCCACGACCGGGGGGACCTCCGCAGGGCGGAGGGGAGGGGGTTGGAAAGGGGGAACGGGCCGGGCGTGCGTCGCCTGGCGGCCCGGTGCTTGCCTGCCACGGGGATTGCTCCTTGGCTTCCATTCCGCCTACCGGGTTAGCTGACGGGTTCGGGCGTGGAAGCCGCCCTACGGCCTGGGGGCAGGCCGATTCACCCCGAAAGAACTGGTGGGTCCCCGGCTCCGCGGGCGGCCGTGCGCGGCCGCGGCGGACTCGGCGGCGGCGCGCCCGGGGGCGGGCGCGCCGGTGCGGATGGTCGGCCTCCCGGGGCGCGGTGCCCGCGGGGAGGCGGAGGGCGCGGCCGCCGGTCGGCCGGCGGCCGCGCCCTGGAATGCCGTTTCGGCTAGATGGTCCTCACATGTCCGTCAAAGGGCATGCGGGACGCGTCGAGAATCGTCTCCCGACGAATTTCTGAGGGGATGTCGGACAGAATTCACACTCCGTTTCTTCCAGACGCCTACCGGGTTAGCTGACGGGTTCGGGCGGGAAGTGGCCCTACGGCCGTCCGCTGGACGTGTCCAGGGGACGGACCGATTCACCCCGGCGTCGGAATGCCCGTCCGGAACGGTCCGGACTCCGACGCGAATGGGTCCCCGGCTCCGCGCGAGGCGGATTCGGCGTGCCGCTGCGATCGAGCGGCGCTGCTGTTGTGATGACGGCGGGCCCTGTCCAGGGGAACCGCCCGGGCCGTGCCCTCACCTCGTGGAACGCTGACAGCTCCATGCACGCTGCCGCGTGCGCACGGGGCGGGTGGCCGGCCTGGTCTCGCGGAGGCGGGGCCTCGGCGGGACCGCCGCGGCACCGTCGCGGTGCCGCGGGCGGCACGGGGGACGTGCCGCCGGGGGGAGGCGACACGTGGGGCGTGCCGCCGGAAGGGGGGAGACGGCGCGTGGGGCGCGCCGCCCGTCGCACGACCACTGGATGTGCCGTGCGGGCCGCGGCGTCTGGAGGGCGCCGCGAGTGAGGACAACGTACCAAAGCTTCAAGCGGAGGCAAATCCCCACTAAAACGACAACGGACCAGGTAGGACCTGGTCCGTCGTCTCCGGCGCCCGCTCCGGGACCTCGGCCGAGGCCCGCGTCGCGGGGCGCTCCTGGCACCCGGGGGTGTGTGTCAGGGGCGCCCGGCGCCGTAGTAGTTGTTCAGGTAGTAACCCGAGGTGATGCTCACGACCTCGACGTTCTTGCCGGTACGCGGCGCGTGGATCATCTGGCCGTTGCCGACGTACATGCCCACGTGCCCGAGGCCGCTGAAGAACACCAGGTCGCCGGGCTGCAGGTCGCTCTTCGCGACCCGCTTGGTGGCGGCCCACTGCGAGTTCGTGGTGCGCGTGATGCTCACGCCCGCCGCGCCCCACGCCTTCATGGTGAGACCGGAGCAGTCGTAGGTGCTCGGGCCCTCGGCGCCGTACTCGTACGGCTTGCCGAGCTGGGCGTAGGCGAAGTCGAGCGCCGTGCCCGCAGCGCCGCTGGCGGGACCGTTGTAGGTACCGCCGACGCTGCCCGAACCGCTCGAGGAGGAGGTCGTGCCGCCGAGGCGGCGGACAAGCTTCTGCTGCTTGTCGATCTCCTTCTCGACCTTGGCCTTCTGCTTCTTGATCTCGTCGGACTTGGCCTTGACCTCCTCGTAGGCGGTCTTGGCCGCCGCCTGCTCCCGGCGGAGCCGCTGAGCGGTGGCGATGAACTGCGTGAGCTCGGAGCTGCGCTCGCGCGACAGCAGCGAGAAGACCGCGGACTGGTCGAGGATCGCCTGCGGGTCGTCGCTGCTGGCGAAGCTCGCCACGTTCGTGGCGTCGTCGCCGCCCTTCTTGTAGGCGTTGGCGGCCATCTGGGCGACGGTCCGGCGCTGCTCCTCGAACTTCGCCTGCTCTTCGGTCGCGCTCTTGTTCGCCGCCTGGTACTTCTTCTTGGCGATCTTGAGCTTCTCACCGATGTCGTTGTACTTCTCGACGTACTGGTCGACCTTCTTGTTCAGTTCGTCGAGCTTCTCCTGCGCCTCCGCGGCCGTGGGCTGCGGGTCGGCGTGCGCCGCCACCGGGGCGGACACCAGCGAGGTCGTCACGGCGAGGCAGGCGGCGACCGCCAGCCCGCGAAACGCTCTCGCCGTCCCGAGCCCGCCCTTGCGGCGCGTGGGCTCCCCGATGTGATCATCGGTCACGGTCGAAATCAGCCCCTCTCGTCGACGACACAATCAGCCGACGACAGTAGCGAGGCCCCACACCGCTCACAACCGGTTCATCACTATTTGCTTGCCTTCTCCGCCGAACACCCACTTTTGGTCACCACAAGATCACACAACGCCGGAGGCGGCGGCGTCCCGGCCCGCGGGCCTGGGAGATTTCTCACTCAGGAACGGCCGAGCCGCCGCAGCAGAAGCGTCGACGGGCAGGGCCGCGCATTCGCCCGCCGCGCCGCGTCGGCCACCTCGCGGTCCGACGAGACCACCACCACGGCCCGGCCCGGCGGCTCCGCCCGCACCAGCTCGCCGATCAGCTCGTCGGCCGTCTGCCCCGGGCTGCTGAACTTCACCCGGACGCCGCGCGGCGCGGCGATCGCCACCGGCCCGTCCAGCTCGGCGCCGTCGAACACGCACGTCACCTCGGCGCGGGTCTGCGCCGCGAGCCCGCCGAGCCCCGACACCAGCCGGCTGCGCTGGTCGGCCAGCGGCAGCTCCCCGTACCCCGTCTTCGTGACGTTGTAGCCGTCCACCACCAGATGCACCTGCGGCAGCGTCAGCAACCGGTCCAGCAACTGCGGGTCGCTGTCCGACAGCGCCCGCCCCGGCAGCGTCCGGTGCGTCAGGGTGTCCGGCTCCATGCCGCCGACCGCGTCCGCCGGCCGCCCGATGGTGGACGGCAGCGCCAGCTCCCGCCGGACGCCCTGCGCCGCGTCCTGCAGCGCGTCGAGCAGCATCCGCAGCCGGACGTCGTCCACGTTGCGGCCCTCGCGGGCGGCGCGCTTCGCCGCCTCCGCCGCCGCCTCCGCCCGCTCCGCCCGCGACCGCAGCTTGCGCAGCTCCTTGTCGGACGCCGCCGCGCGCTCCCGCGCGGCCGTCAGCTCCCGCTCCGCGTCGGCGGTCACCTCGGCGGCGTGCTCCTGCGCGGCCCGCGCCTTCGCGCGCGCGTCGTGCAGCTTGCGGCGCAGCTCCGCGACCTCCGCCTTCGCCCCGCGCAGCTCCGCCCGCAGCTTGTCGAGCTCCCCGGAACGGGCCGTCCGGGCCGCCGCGACCTCCTCCTTCAGCGCGGCGACGCGCCGCTCGGCGTCCTGCTCCTGCGACGCCGTCGCGGACCGCTCCAACTCCTCCCGCGCCGCCTCGACGAGCGCCGTCCAGCCGGGCGGCCGCAGCAGGTACCCCAGCATCGCCACCCGCACCGGGTCGGCGGCGGGCGGGACGTCGCCGCCCTCGACCGCCTCGGCCAGCTCGGGCTGCGCCGCGCGCAGCGGCCCCGCGACGCTCGCCCGGAAGCCGGCGTCCTTCTCCAGCAGCGCCGCGATGTGCTGCCCGGCGAGCTTGGCGCGCTTGCGGCGCTCGAACCGCGCGAACCGGCGCAGCGGCATCGGAACCTCACCGGGCGGCAGCGCACCGAGCAGGTCGGCGGCCGTCTCCACCACGCCGTGCCGCACCGCCTCGGGCAGCGGCCGCTCCAGCCGCTCTTCGGGCCCGCTGTCGATGATCCCGCTCCTTCCGGGGTTCCGCCGGTGCGCTCTCCGGGAAAGACAGGTCTTCCCGGGCGCCCCGCACCCTAACCGGCGTCCCCCCGTCCGGCCGACCCCGCCACCCTAGCGGCACGGTCGCCCCCGGGTGGCGTCCTCGGTGACTGTCGGTGGCGTCCTCTACGGTCGCCGTCATGACGACTGCGCACGGGAACGATGTGCCGGACGTCGGGGTCCAGGGCACCCTGGACGACCTCGGGACGCCCCTGGCCGAGGTGACCTTCGTCGTGGTCGACCTCGAGACCACGGGCGGTTCCGCGGCCGACTCGGCCATCACCGAGATCGGCGCCGTGAAGGTGCGCGGCGGCGAACCGCTCGGCGAGTTCGGCACGCTGGTCGACCCCGGCGGCCCGGTCCCCCCGTTCATCACCGCCCTGACGGGCATCACCACCGCGATGGTGACGGCCGCGCCCAAGATGGACTCGGTGCTGCCCGCGTTCCTGGAGTTCGCGCAGGGCGCCGTCCTCGTCGCGCACAACGCGCCCTTCGACATCGGGTTCCTCAAGGCGGCGTGCGCCGCGCAGGGGCGCGCCTGGCCCGCCTTCCCCGTCGTCGACACCGTCGACCTCGCGCGCCGCGTCCTGTCCCGCGACGAGGTGCCCAACTGCAAGCTCGGCACGCTCGCCCGGTTCTTCCGCACCGCCACCGAGCCGACGCACCGCGCGCTCGCCGACGCCCGCGCCACCGTCGAGGTGCTGCACGGCCTCATCGAGCGGCTCGGCTCCTTCGGCGTCACCTCGCTGGAGGACATGCGCGGCTTCGCCAAGGCGCCCACCCCCGAGCAGCGCCGCAAGCGCCACCTCGCCGACGGCGTGCCGAGCGCCCCCGGCGTCTACCTCTTCGAGGACGGCTCCGGCGAGGTGCTGTACGTCGGCAAGAGCGGCGACCTGCGCTCCCGCGTGCGCAGCTACTTCACCGGCTCGGAGACCCGCCGCCGCGCCCGCGAGATGGTCGGCCTCGCCGAGAACGTCCGGACGATCCCGTGCGCCACCGGGCTGGAGGCCGAGGTCCGGGAGCTGCGGCTCATCGCCGAGCACAAGCCCCGCTACAACAAGCGGTCGAAGTTCCCCGAGCGGGCCATCTGGCTCAAGCTCACCGACGAGCCGTTCCCCCGGCTGTCCATCGTCCGCGAGTGCCGCGACGACGGCGCCTGCTACCTCGGCCCCGTCCCGTCCCGCCACCAGGCCGAAGAGGCGCGCGCCGCACTGCACGAGGCCGTCCCGCTGCGGCAGTGCACCCAGCGGCTCACCCCGCGCCTCATCGACGCCGGACGGGCCCGCTCCTGCGCCCTCGCCGAGCTGGGCCGCTGCGGCGCCCCCTGCGAGGGGCGCGAGTCCGCCGCCGACTACGCCGCCCACGCCGACACCGCCCGCGCCGTCATGCGCGGCGACGTCCGCCCGGTGGTCGCCGCCGCGCGGGTCCGCATCGACCGGCTCGCCGCCGAGCTGCGCTACGAGGAGGCCGCCGCGCAGCGCGACCGGCTGCACGCGTTCGTCCGGGCCGCCGCCCGCGGGCAGCGGCTCGCCGCGCTCGCCGGCCTGCCCGAGCTCGTCGCGGCCCGGCCCGCGTTCGACGGCGGCTGGGAGCTGTCGGTCGTCCGGTACGGGCGGCTCGCCGCCGCCGGAACGGTGCCGCCGCAGGCCCGCCCCCGCCCCTACGTCGACGCGCTCATCGCCACCGCCGAGACGGTGTTCCCGCCGTCCGGCGGCGCGCCCGGCGGCGTCGCGCTCGGCGCGCCGCCGTCCACCGGCGCCACCGCCGAGGAGATGGAGTGCGTGCTGCGCTGGCTCGACCGGCCCGGCGTCCGCCTGGTCGAGGTCGGCGGGACGTGGACGTGCCCGGCGCACGGCGCCGAGGGGCAGCGCGAACGCCTCGACCGCGTCGTGAGCGAACGGACCGTCCGCGACCGCGCGTACGGCGACCACGCCCCCGGCGCGCTCGCGCCCGCGCCCCGGCGCCCCCCGCGCCGACCCCGCTAGAGTGACGTGATCGTCCGTACCCCGGGGGGACCACCCGCACATGGCACTGCCGCTCTACGACAGCCAGCCCGCGCGCCGCGTGCCCTGGGTGACGTACGTGCTGGTCGCGGCCAACGTCGTGGTCTTCCTGCTCACCCCCATGTCGAACTTCGCCACCTGGTACGGCGACGGCGAGGTCCGCGAGTGCAACGCCGCGCACTTCAGCTACGAGTACGGGGCGGTGCCGAAGGAGCTGACGACGGGGGAGCGGCAGCCGCTGCCGACGGACGTCCGGTACGAGTGCGGCCCCTCCGACCACGGCAAGATCCCCTGGACGTCGGCGTTCACCTCGATGTTCGTCCACTCGGACGCGCTGCACCTGCTCGGCAACGTCGTCGCGCTGTTCGTCATCGGGATGGGCCTGGAGGACCGCCTCGGACGGTGGCGGTACCTCGCCGCCTACCTGGTGTTCGGGCTCGCCGCCGTCTACGGCTTCGCCTACACCTCGCCGGACTCGACGGTGCCGCTCATCGGCGCGTCCGGCGCCATCGCCGGGGTGATGGGCGCCTACGTCATCCTCAACCCGCGGGGCCGCGTCGTCACCTGGGTGCTGCCCGTCATCGTGATGCGGCTGCCGGTGTGGGTCGTGCTCGGCTACTGGTTCGTCATGCAGTGGCTCTCGCTCGGCCAGGAGAGCAACGTCGCGTACGCCGCGCACATCTGCGGGTTCGTCGCGGGGGCGCTGTTCGCCGTCCTCGCGCGCCGCGCGGGCCCCGCCCGCCGGTTCGCCGCGCTGAGCCGCGGCTGACGGCCGCTCCGGCGCCGCCTCCGGCGCCGCGTCCGGCCGGCGGAACGTCCCGATAGAGTCGGGTCGTCACGCAACAGGGGAGGGTGCAGTGGTCACTGCGATCGTGTTCGTCAAGGCCGACGTCGCGCGCATCCACGAGGTGGCCGAGGCGATCGCCGCGCTGGACGGCGTCAGCGAGGTCTACTCCGTCACCGGGGACAGCGACCTCATGGCGATGGTCCGGGTCCGGCGGCACGAGGAGCTGAACGACGTCATCCCCGGGCGGCTCAACAAGGTCCCCGGCGTCGTCGGCACCGAGACGCACATCGCGTTCCGCACCTACTCCAAGCACGACATCGAGGCCGCGTTCTCCCTCGGCCTGCCCGACGCAGACTGACCCGACCGACGCCGGACGCGCAGGGCCCGGCCCGCCCGGAGGCGGGCCGGACGGCTCGGTCGTACCGCTCAGCCGCGCAGGCCCTGCGACACCTCGACCCAGCGCTCCAGCAGCTCGTTCGCCGCGCCCGAGTCGATCGCGCGCCCGGCCCGCTCGTACGCGGCGCCGAGCGCCCCGGTCAGCTCGTCGGCGGGCGGCGCGCCGTCGTAGGCCGTCATCAGCGCGGCCGCGTTCAGCAGCACCATGTCGCGGACCGGGCCGGCCGCGCCCGCGAACAGGTCCCGGGCGACGCGCCCGTTGAACGCCGCGTCGGCGCCGCGCAGGTCGTCCGGCACGGCGCGCGGGATGCCGAGGTCGGCCGGGTCGAACGTCGTCTCGGTCGCCGTGCCGTCGCGGACGACCCACACCGTCGAGGTGCCCGTGGTGGTCAGCTCGTCCAGGCCGTCGTCGCCGCGGAACACCAGCGAGGAGCAGCCGCGCGCCGCGAACACGCCCGCGATGACGCCCGCCATCCGCGGGTGGAACACCCCGACGGCCTGCGCGGTCGGCCGCGCCGGGTTCGTCAGCGGGCCGAGGAAGTTGAACACCGTGGGGGTGCCGAGCTCGCTGCGCGTCCGTCCGGCGTACTTCAGCGCGGGGTGGAACCGGGGCGCGAAGCAGAAGGTGATGCCGGTCTCCTCGACCACCCGGGCGGTGGCCCCGGGGGACAGGTCGATGGCGACGCCGAGGTGCTCCAGCAGGTCCGCGGACCCGCACGACGACGACGCCGCCCGGTTGCCGTGCTTGACGACGGTGACGCCCGCCGCCGCCGCGACCACCGCCGCCATCGTGGACACGTTCACCGTGTGGGCGCGGTCGCCGCCGGTCCCGACCAGGTCGGCGATGGGGCCCGGCACGTGGATCGGCGTGGCGTTGTCCATCATGCCCTCGGCGAGCCCGGCGACCTCCGCGACGGTCTCGCCCTTGGCGCGCATCGCGACGGCGAAGCCCGCGATCTGCGCGTCGGTGGCCTCCCCGGCCATGATCGTGTTCATGGCCCAGGACGTCTCCTCGCTCGTCAGCGACTCGCCGTCGAGCAGCGCGTTGAGCAGAGCGGGCCAGGTCGTGCGCGCGTCCATGTCTCCCCAGGGTGAGGTCGGTCACCGGGGGGATCGCGGTGCGGCTCCCGGCCGGGGTGTCGGGCCGGGGCTTCGCCCCGCCTCCCCGGCGAGCTGGTGTTACAGGGCCGGAAGGCGGTTCTCGAGGCGCCAGCGCATGAGGCCGGCGAGCGCGTTCGCCAGGGCCATCGGGTCCAGCGGCAGGCTCACGACGGCGTCGGCGCGCGACCAGGTCGCGAGCCAGCCATCGTCCCGCCGGGCGATGATCGCCAGGACCGGAGGGCAGTCGAAGACCTCGTCCTTGGCCTGGCGGCACACGCCGAGCCCGCCCGCGGGCTGCGCCTCGCCGTCCACCACGAGGACGTCGATGCCGCCCTCGTCGAGCCGCCGCACCACGGCGGGCTGGGTCGCGCACTCGACGAACTCGACCCGCGGCACGTCCGCGGCGGGGCGGCGCCCGATCGCCGTCCGGATCTGGGCGCGGGTGTTCGCGTCGTCGCTGTAGACGAGAACCTTCATCGGGCTCTCCGGGGCGGTGCTCATGTCGACGAAGGGTACCCGCTCCGGGGCGCGCGCACGAGATCCCGGGCCGGTTTTCGGCGGTCGGACGGCCTCCCCGAACACGCCCGGGAACTCTAGGAGGGGGGTCATGCGTCACTCACGGGATGGGGGCGCAATAATGCTGCCCGTGACAGCATCCGCGATAGAGACAACACCTCACGCACGGGCGAACCGTCCCAATCTGGTCAGCGTGGGGACGATCGTTTGGCTGTCGTCCGAGCTGATGTTCTTCGCGGCGCTGTTCGCGATGTTCTTCACGATCCGCTCCGTGACGATCGGCCAGTCCGGGGAGGACGCCTGGCCGGGCGCCCATCTCAGCCTGCCGCTGGCGTCGATCAACACGACCATCCTGGTTCTGTCGTCCGTGACGTGCCAGATGGGCGTGTTCAAGGCGGAGGCCGGGAAGGTCGGCCGCGACGGCAGCCTCCTGAACTTCCGGCGCTGGGGCCTGCGCGAGTGGTACGTCCTCTCGTTCCTCATGGGCGCCTACTTCGTCGCCGGACAGGCATACGAGTACTACGAGCTCGTGGTGCACGAGGGACTGACGCTTTCGTCCTCCGCCTACGGGTCGGTCTTCTACCTGACCACCGGCTTCCACGGGTTGCACGTCACCGGCGGCCTCATCGCGTTCCTGTTCGTCCTCGGACGGACGTACGCCGCGAAGAGATGGACGCACGAGCAGGCCACCAGCGCGATCGTCGTGTCCTACTACTGGCACTTCGTCGACGTCGTGTGGATCGGCCTGTTCGCCGCGATCTACCTGCTCGACCTGTGACGACCCGACCCGACTGACCTACCAGACGACATGACCCGAACGGGGATTTCCGTGAAAAGGTTCACCGCATGGCGACGGCGCCCGTGGGCGGGCTACGCCGTCGTGCTGGCGGCCCTGGCGGCGATCGGCGTCATCTACGCCGGCTTCTCGCCGCAGACCGAGCGCGCCCAGGCGGCGGCGGGCAAGGCCCAGACCGCCGAGGACATCGAGCATGGCCAGCAGCTGTTCAACAAGAACTGCGCGAGCTGCCATGGGCTCAACGGCGAGGGCACCAAGGACGCCGAGGGCAACTGGATCGCTCCCAGCCTCATCGGGGTCGGCGCGGCTTCCGTCGACTTCCAGGTCAGCACGGGCCGCATGCCCGCGATGAACCCTGGGGCGCAGATCCCGCGCAAGGACCCGATCCCCGTGTTCGACACGACGATCTCGACGGACTACGAGGATCCGAAGGAGCGCGAGGAAGCCGAGAAGCGCAAGGCCGAAGCGGAGGACAACCTCCACGACCTGATCGCCTACGTCGACTCCCTGGGCGGCGGCCCGCCGATCCCGCCGGAGTCGGTCACCGACCCCGAGGGCGGTGACGCCGCGCTCGGCGGCAAGCTGTTCCGCACCAACTGCGCCCAGTGCCACAACTTCACCGGTCAGGGCGGCGCCCTCACCGGCGGGAAGTACGCGCCGCCGCTCTCCAAGAGCGACGTCACGCCCACGCAGATCTACGAGGCCATGCTGACCGGTCCGCAGGCGATGCCGGTGTTCAACGACACCACGCTCTCGCCGAAGGACAAGCAGGCCATCATCGCCTACCTGGTCGAGACCCGTGAGGAGCCGAACCCCGGTGGCTGGGGCCTCGGCCGCATGGGCCCGGTGAGCGAGGGCGTGGCCGGCTGGCTGTTCGGCATCGGCTTCCTGGTGCTGTCGGCCATGTGGATCACCGCGAAGAAGCCGAAGAAGCTGAAGAAGTCATGAGCGACGACAACAAGGAGACCGCGGGCTCCCCGAGCCCGCGCGAGGCCGGCGGGCCGCGCGAACGCGTGATCGGCACGCCGTCCCCGGCGAGGGACAAGGCGCTCCTCGCCGAGGACGACATCTCCGCGCCCGCGGGCAGCGGAGAGCAGCTGGACGAGCAGTCGGCCAGGCGCGCGGAGCGCGTCGTCGCCCTGCTCTTCCTGCTGGCGTTCGCGGCGAGCGTCGCCTTCATCGCGTACTACATCGGCTGGAGCGGCCGCGACGGCGGGATGCACGGCATCCTGCGCGCCCAGGAGTCGAACTTCTGGCTGGGCGGCACGATGGCCGCCGCGTTCCTGCTGATGGCGGCGGGCGTCACCCTCTGGGTGCGCCGCCTGATGACCAGCAAGCCGATCACGCAGGAGCGGCACGAGCTGGTCAGCGACGCGGAGACGCGCGCGGCGTTCACCCAGGACTTCCTGGAGGGCGCCGCCGACAGCGGCATCACCAAGCGGCCGCTGCTGCGCCGGACGCTGCTGCTGGCCGCCGCGCCGCTGGGTTTGGCCCCGCTGGTGCTGCTGCGCGACCTCGGCCCGCTGCCGGAGAAGCGGCTGCGCCACACGCACTGGGCCGCGGCCGTGGAGAAGGCGAAGCAGGAGGGCAAGAAGGGCGTCCGCCTGGTGGTGGACGGCACCCACAAGCCCCTCAAGGTCAGTGACTTCGCCACGCCCGGCTCGATGATCACGGTGCTGCCCGAGGGCCTCGAGGAGCAGGTCGACGAACACGACGTGCTCACCGAGGTCGCCAAGGCCGTCACCATCCTGATCAACGTGCCGGCGGGCGACTTCAAGCCCGCCGAGGGCCGGGAGAACTGGCACGTCAACGGGATCGTCGCGTACTCGAAGGTCTGCACGCACGTCGGCTGCCCGGCGGCCCTGTACGAGCAGACGACGCACCACATCCTGTGCCCGTGCCACCAGTCGACCTTCGACGCCACGGACGCGGCGAAGGTGGTCTTCGGCCCGGCCGCGCGGCCGCTGCCGCAGCTGCCGCTCAGCGTCGAGGATGGGTACATCATCGCGACGAGCGACTTCCCCGAGCCCGTCGGCCCGAGCTTCTGGGAGCGCGGATGAGCGACACGACGGCTCCGAAGGCGATCGAGGGCTCGCTCGGCTTCATCGACGAGCGCCTCGGCTCGACGAGCTTCTTCAGGCGGAACGTCAAGAAGGTCTTCCCGGACCACTGGTCGTTCATGCTGGGCGAGATCGCCCTGTACTCGTTCATCATCCTGCTGCTGACCGGGACGTTCCTGACGCTCTGGTTCAAGCCGAGCATGGTCGAGGTCGTCTACCACGGCTCGTACGAGCAGCTCCAGGGCGTCAAGATGTCCGAGGCATACGCCTCGACGCTGCACATCAGCTTCGACGTCCGCGGCGGCCTGCTCATGCGGCAGATCCACCACTGGGCCGCGATCCTGTTCATGGCGTCGATCCTGGCGCACATGCTGCGGGTGTTCTTCACGGGTGCGTACCGCAAGCCGCGCGAGCTGAACTGGCTGATCGGCATCACCATGTTCATCCTGGGGATGCTGGAGGGCCTGTTCGGCTACTCGCTGCCGGACGACCTGCTGTCGGGCACCGGTCTGCGGATCACCCAGGGCGTCCTCGAGGCGATCCCGCTGGTCGGCACCTACGGGTACATGTTCCTGTTCGGCGGCGAGTTCCCGGGCACGGACATCGTCCCGCGGCTCTACATGCTGCACATCCTGCTGATCCCGGGCATCATCCTCGCCCTGGTGACCGCGCACATGATGATCATGTGGCACCAGAAGCACACCGCGATGCCGGTCAAGCACCAGACCGAGAAGCAGGTGTACGGCTACCCGTTCTACCCGGTCTTCATGGCCAAGACGGGCGCCTACTTCCTGTTCACGTTCGGTGTGCTGGCGCTGATGGGGGCGTTCTTCCAGATCAACCCGATCTGGCTGTTCGGCCCGTACGACCCGGGGGCGATCTCCGCCGGGTCGCAGCCCGACTGGTACATGGGCGTCCTGGAAGGCTCGCTGCGGCTCATGCCGGGGTGGGAGACCAGCGTGTGGGGCCACACGATCAGCTGGAACGTCCTGATCCCGGCGGCGCTGCCCCTCGGCATCGTGTTCGGCGGCGCGATGGCGTGGCCGTTCATCGAGCAGTGGGTGACCGGCGACCGCCGCAGCCACCACGTGAACGACCGTCCGCGCAACGCCCCGGTCCGCACCGGGATCGGCATGGCGGCCGTCACGTTCTACGGGATGTTCTGGCTGGCCGGCGCGAACGACGTCATCGCGGAGAAGTTCCACGTGTCGCTGTTCGCCACGACGTGGTTCTTCCGGGTCGCGATCTTCGTCGGGCCGGTGCTCGCGTACATCATCACGAAGCGGATCTGCCTCGGCCTGCAGCGCAAGGACGCCGACACCCTCGGGCACGGCGTGGAGAGCGGCATCATCACGATGTCGCCCGAGGGCAAGTTCGCCGAGCGGCACGAGCCCGCCAAGGAGGAGGAGCGCGCCAAGCTCCTCGCCAAGGAGAGCGCCCGTCCGCCGGCGCCGACGAAGGACGCGCAGGGCATTCCCGCGCCGGCCGCCAAGGGGCCGCTCGGGCACCTGCGCGCCCGCCTCAACCGGGCGTGGAACATCGACGACATCCCCGTCGAGGAGCACGGCCACGAGGAGAACGGCCACGGCGGCCACGCCGAGGTCGAGAGCGGCGAGGAGTCCAAGAGCTCCAAGTAGCCGGGCCGCCGCCCCGCGGCACCGCTGAGCGCTGAGGGCCCGCCACCGGACGACCGGTGGCGGGCCCTCGGCTTTTGTCGCGACTCGCCTTCGCCGCGCGGCGCCCGGCCGGTGACGTGCGGGGACCCGGCCGTCCCTATCCTTGGCAGCGATGACCAAGACCCTCGTCGTGACCAATGACTTCCCGCCCCGCCCCGGCGGCATCCAGGCGTTCGTGCACGCCCTGGCGCTGCGCCGCCCGCCCGGTTCGGTGGTGGTGTACGCGCCCGCGTGGGAGGGCGCCGCGCGCTTCGACGCCGAGCAGCCGTTCCCCGTCGTCCGCCATCCGGGCTCGCTGATGCTGCCGGAGCCGGGCGTGCTGCGGCGGGCGGCGGACCTGCTGCGCGTCGAGGACTGCGACTCCGTCGTGTTCGGCGCGGCGGCCCCGCTGGGGCTGCTGGCCCCGGCGCTGCGGCGGCGCGGCGCGCGTCGGCTGGTCGGCATCACGCACGGGCACGAGGCCGGCTGGGCGGCGCTGCCCGTCGCGCGGACCCTGCTCGGCCGGATCGGGGACGGCGTCGACGCCCTCACGTACCTGGGGGAGTACACGCGGTCCCGGATGGCGCGGGCGCTGAGCCCGGCCGCGGCGGCGCGGATGGCGCACCTGGCGCCGGGCGTGGACGACACGGTGTTCCGGGCGGGGGCGGGCGGCGCGGACGTCCGCGACCGGTACGGGCTCGCGGGCCGCCCCGTGGCGGTGTGCGTGTCGCGGCTGGTGCCGCGCAAGGGGCAGGACGCGCTGGTCCACGCGTGGCCGCGGGTGCTGCGGCGGGTCCCGGACGCGGCGCTGCTGCTGGTGGGCGGCGGCCCGTACCGCGCCGAGCTGGAGCGGCTGGCGGCGTCCCTCGGGGTGTCCCGCTCGGTCGTCTTCACGGGGAGCGTGCCGTGGGAGGAGCTGCCCGCGCACTACGACGCGGGCGACGTCTTCGCGATGCCGTGCCGCACCCGCCGCCGCGGCCTGGACGTCGAGGGGCTCGGCATCGTGTACCTGGAGGCGTCCGCGACGGGGCTGCCGGTCGTGGCGGGCGACTCGGGCGGCGCGCCCGACGCCGTCCTGGACGGGGAGACGGGCGCGGTGGTGCCGGGGCGGTCGGTCGCCCGGGTCGCCGCCGCCGTCGCGGACCTCCTCGCCGACCCCGCGCGGGCCCGCGCGATGGGCGCGGCGGGGCGCGCGTGGGTCGAGCGGGAGTGGCGCTGGGAGATCCAGGCGGCGCGGCTGGGAACGCTGCTCGACGGCCGGGGAAATAGCGCCTCCGGGCGCGTACCGCGTCCGGGCCCCGGGTGACAGGATGCCTGATATGGAGAACGCGCACGTCGAGGACGCATGGGTCCGGGTTCCGGGGGCGGCCGCCCGCTGGCTGGAGCAGCTCGATCCCGAGCACGGGTACAGCGGGTTCCAGCCGCCGCGCCGTCCCGACGCGGCTTGGGTGCTGCACGCGATGTACGCGTGGGAGGAGGGGCTCGTCACCACGACGCACGACGACCTCCACAAGTCGATGGCCGAGGCCGGGCTGACGGGGGCGCCGCGGCTGCCGGAGCCGGTGAGCGACGTCAGCGAGCTGCTGCAGGGCGCGATCGACACCGGCACCGACCTCGGGCGCACGGGGCATCCGGGGGAGGGGTGGCGGCGGCTGCGGTGGCGGGAGCTGGCGCGCGGTTTCGGGGAGCCGGTCGTCCCGGAGGGGAAGCTGCCGGGGAACCGCTGCCTGCGGCAGGCGCACCCGGCGGGGAGCTGGTCGGCGGCGATCCGGCCGCCCGCCGAGGGCTGCCTGGACCGGGAGAGCTGGCAGCGGCTGATCGGGGTGCTGCTGCGGTACACGCCGTCGGGCGCGGGGACCCGCTGCCTGGCGTACTACTGCCCGCTCGTGACGAACGAGTGGGAGGAGGACACCGTGCTCGTCGGGCGGCTCGGGGACGCGGGCCCGCTGTACGACCACCCGTCCATGAACAGCTGCCCGTCCAACCTGTGGCCGGAGGACCGGTCCTGGATCGTGTACTGCGACTGGGACCTGTGGGGGACGAAGATCGTCGGTCCGGCCGCGCTGGTCGAGGCGGTGCTGGCCGATCCCGAGCTGGAGGGCGTCCGGCTGCCCTGGACGAGCTGAACCGCCGGCGTCCCGCCCGGGTCACGCGGGCCCGCGGCGGGACGCGGCGACCAGCAGGGCCCCGGCGGCGAGCAGCGCGGCGAGGACGAGCCCCAGCGCGCGCAGCCCGTGGCCGGTCAGCGCCGCGGCGAGCTGCGGCCCGAGGCTGGCGCCCGCGAACAGCAGCGCGCTGTGCAGCGAGACGGCCGGGGCCCGCGCGGCGCCCGCCCGCGCGACGACGATGTCGATGAGGCCGGGGGCGGCGACGGCGGTGCCCGCGGTGACGAGCATCAGCAGCAGCGCGAGCCCGAGCGTCCCGGGCTCCAGCAGGCCGACGAGCGCGACGCCGGCCGCCGCCAGCGCGAGCGCCGCGGCGGCCCGCGCGGGCCCGGGGACGCGGGCGAGCCGGGCGGTGAGGAACGGGACCGCGAGGATGACGGGCAGCGCGCTCGCGCGCAGTTCCAGCAGCCCGGTGGTGCCGGTGAGCTGCAGCCCGGTGTAGATCGCGACGAACGGTCCGAGCACGACGGGGACGGCGAGGAACAGCGGCCACAGGCCGGGGGCGGGCAGCAGCCGCAGCATGGTGCGGTAGGCGGCGAGGGGCGAGCCTCCGCCGGACGGGCCGTCCGGCAGCAGGATCCGGGAGAGGGCGAAGGCCGCGGCGGCGAACGCGGCGCCGCCGGCGAGGAAGAACGCCCGCCAGCCGAACGCGGCGGCGAGGCCCTGCGCGGCGAGCTGGCCGACGACGGCGGCGGCGAGGAAGCCGGTGGTCATCGCGGTGACGGTGACGAGCCTGCGGTGCGGCGCGACGCGCTCGCCGACGTAGGCCATCGCGACGGGCGGGAACGCGCCGATGGTGACGCCCTGCAGGACGCGGAGCACGATGCCGATCCCGGCGGACGGCGCCGCGGCGACGAGCGCGGTGGTGACGGCGGTCGCCGCGACGCCGCCGACCATGACGCGGCGCCGTCCGAACCGGTCCGACAGCGGCCCGAACAGCAGGAACCCGGCGGCGTACCCGAACCCGAACACGCTGACGAGCCAGGTCAGGGACGCCGGGTCGGCGTTCCAGCCGGACGCGGCGCGGTCGAGCAGCGGGATCATCCCGTACAGCTGGCTCGTGGCGAGCAGCGCGGTGGCCGCGAGGACCGCCAGGGTCGCTCCGAACGGCGCGTGACCGGTGTCGGCCGCGGGCGAGGGGGGCGCGGTGGCGAGGGGGGAGGACATGCCCCGGGACGGTAGCCAACCAACTGGTTGGATGTCAACCAACCGGTTGGTGCAGAGTTCGGTACGATGCGCCCATGCCGAAGAACACCGCGACCACCACCAGGGACGCGCTGCTCGGCGCCGCCCGCGAGGAGTTCGCCGCGCACGGGATCGCCGGTGCGCGCGTCGACCGCATCGCCGTCCGCGCCGGCGTCAACAAGGAGCGGATCTACGGCTACTTCGGCAGCAAGGAGAAGCTGTTCGACGCCGTCATGAAGGTCGCGCTCGACGAGTTCGCCGAGATGAACGCCGAGCTCGGGGACGATCCGGTCGCGTACGTCGGCGAGGCGTTCGACCACTACCGCGAGCACCCCGACCTGCTGCGGCTGCTGATGTGGGAGGCGCTGTACGACCGCTCCGGCGCGCTGCCCGACCAGCCGTGGCGGGCGGAGCGCTGCGAGCGGAAGGCCGCGTCGCTCGCGGAGCGGCTGGGGGAGGAGCCGTCACCCGAGGTGGGGCGCGCGGTGCTGTCCCTGCTCGGGCTCGCGATGATGCCGCTGGCGATGCCGCAGCTCGCCGAGCTGCTCGGCGTGAAGCCGGACTCCCCCGAGGCGGTCGCGGCGATGCGCGAGCACGTCATGGGCTTCGCCCGCGCGGCGCTGGCGGGCCGCGGCGCCGCGTCCGGCTGAGGGCGCCGCCGCGGCCCGCCGTAGGATCGCCTCATGGACGTAGTGATCGCGGGCGGGCACGGGCAGATCGCGTTGCGGCTGTCCCGGCTGCTCGCCGCACGGGGGGACACGGTCCGGGGGCTGATCCGCAACCCGGACCACACGGACGACCTGAGGGAGGCCGGGGCGGAGCCGGTCGTGTGCGACCTGGAGGAGGCGGCCGTCGAAGAGGTCGCGGGCCTGCTCGACGGCGCGGACGCCGTCGTGTTCGCCGCCGGGGCCGGACCGGGCAGCGGGGCGGCGCGCAAGGACACCGTCGACCGGGCCGCCTCGGTGCTCGCGGCGGACGCGGCGGAGCGGGCCGGGGTCCGCGACTTCCTGCAGATCTCGGCGATGGGCGCGGGCGAGCCGACCGACCCGTCCCGCGGCGAGGTGTGGGCCGCCTACGCGAAGGCCAAGGGGGAGGCCGAGGACGACCTGCGCGCGCGGGACGCCCTCGACTGGCTGATCCTGCGCCCGGGCCGCCTCACCGACGACCCGGGCACCGGGCTGGTGCGCCTGGAGGAGCCGCCGATCGGGCACGGCGCCGTCACGCGCGACGACGTCGCCGCCGTCCTGGTGGCGCTGCTCGACGAGCCGCGCGTGCGGCGCCGCACCCTCGACCTGCTCAACGGCGGGACGGAGGTCGGCGCCGCCGTCGCGGACCTGCGCGGCTAGCGGTCAGGAGGCGTAGAGCGCGTCGATCTCGCCGGAGAAGTCCTTCATCACCACGTTGCGCTTGACCTTGAGGCTCGGGGTGAGGTGCCCGGCCTCCTCGGTGAAGTCGACGCCCAGCACCACGTGCTTCTTGATCGCTTCGGCGCGGCTGACGGACCGGTTGGCCTCGGCGACCGCGGCCTCGATCTCGGCGACGAGCTCGGGGTCGCGGCGCAGCTCGTCCACGGTCATCGCGGCGGGCTTGCCGTGCCGCTCCTTCCAGGGGGCGAGCGCCTCCTCGTCCAGCGTGATGAGCGCGCTGATGAACTTGCGGCCGTCCCCGACGACCAGGCACTGGCTGATCAGCGGGTGGGCGCGCAGCCGGTCCTCCAGCGGGGCGGGCGCGACGTTCTTGCCCGCGGCGGTGACCAGGATCTCCTTCTTCCGGCCGGTGATCTTCAGGAAGCCGTCGTCGTCGAGGGAGCCGAGGTCGCCGGTGTGGAGCCAGCCGTCCTCCAGGGCCTCCTTGGTGGCCGACTCGTTGTTCCAGTAGCCGTGCATGACGTTGACGCCGCGGAACAGGACCTCGCCGTCCTCGGCGATGCGGACGTCCACGCCCGGGATCGGCTGCCCGACGGTGCCGATCTTGATGGCGCTGGGCCGGTTCACCGCCGCCGGGGCGGTCGTCTCGGTGAGCCCGTAGCCCTCGAGGATCGTGATGCCGACGCCGCGGAAGAAGTGGCCGAGCCGCTCGCCGAGCGCGGCGCCGCCGGACACCGCGTACTCCACCCGCCCGCCGACGGCCGCGCGCAGCTTGCCGTAGACGAGCACGTTGAACACGGCGTGCCGGGCCTTGAGCGCGAGGCCCGGCCGGCCGCCGCCGTCCAGCGCCCGGCTGTAGGCGATCGCGGTGTCGGCCGCCGCCTTGAAGATCTTGCCCTTGCCCCCGGCGATCGCCTTCTGCTCGGCGCCGTTGTAGACCTTCTCGAACACGCGCGGGACGGCCAGCAGGAACGTCGGCCGGAACGAGGCGAGGTCGGGCAGCAGGTTCGGGATGTCGCTGTGCCCGAGGACGATCCCGCCCTCGATGCTCGCGACCTCGATCAGGCGCGCGAACACGTGCGCGAGCGGCAGGAACAGCAGCGTCGCGCTGCCGTCGACGGCGACCTCGGAGATCGCGCCCTGGACGGCGTTGCGGGCGGTCAGCACCAGGTTCCCGTGGGTGATCTCGCAGCCCTTCGGGCGCCCGGTGGTGCCGGAGGTGTAGACGAGCGTGGCGACGTCCGCCGCGCCGCGCGAGCGCCGCCGCTCGACCGCCGTGTCCGCGCCGACGTCCCGGCCCAGTTCGGTGACCTCGGCGACGCCGCCCGCCTCGATGCCCCAGACATGCGTCAGGTCCGGGAGCCCGTCCCGGACCTGCTCGATCGCCGCGGTGTGCGCGGCCGTCTCGGCGAACACGGCCTTGGCGCCGGAGTCGCCGAGGATCCACTCGATCTGCTCGGCGGACGACGTCTCGTAGATCGGCACGGCGACGGCGCCCGCCGCCCAGATGCCGTAGTCGAGGACGGTCCACTCGTACCGCGTCTTCGACAGCAGGCCGACCCGGTCGCCGGGTTCGATCCCGGCCGCGATCAGGCCCTTCGCGACGCCGGTCACCTCGTCGGCGAACTCGGCGGCGGTGACGGCGCTCCACGCGTCGCCGCGCTTGCGGCGCAGCACGATGGTGCCGGGGGCCTCGGCCGCCCGGTCGAACGGCGCGTCGGTCAGGTTGGCAGAGTCGGGGACCTCCACCATCGCGGGGACGCTGAACTCGCGCACGGCCTGCTCCTCGATCGATCTTGGTACTGCGGGAAACCGTCCGGCTTTCCCGGAACGGCATGATACCCACGGGTAGCAAAGGCGTTCGCCCGGTGAGTGCGCCACCCGGTCAACGGACGGCAAAGAGCGCGGCCGTCCCGTGGCGGACCGGGCCGGTTCCTCTACGCTGGGTCGGGTCTCACAGGAACCTGGCCGGGGGAGCCGCATGTCGCTGCTCGAAGTGATCGCGCTGACCGCCGCCGACGCGCGCGCCGCGCAGGAGGGCGGGGCCGACCGGCTCGAGGTCGTCGCCGACATGGCCGCCGACGGCCTCACGCCCGACCCCGACGAGCTCGCCGCGATCCGGGACGCCACCGACCTGCCGCTGCGGGTGATGCTGCGCGCCAACGCCGGGTTCGGGACCACCGGCGCCGAGCTGGACCGGCTCCGGCACGCCGCCGCCGGGCTCGCCGCGGCGGGCGCGGACGGCTTCGTCCTCGGCTTCCTCGACGCGTTCGGGCACGTCGACGCCGCCGCGACGGAGAAGCTCGCCGCGGCCGCGGACCCGCTGCCCTGGACGTTCCACCGCGCCCTCGACCGCGCCGCCGACCCCGCGGCCGCGTGGCGCGCCGTCCGCGGCTTCGGCGGCGGCCTCGACACGGTCCTGACCGCCGGTTCGGCGCGGGGCGTCGACGCGGGCGTGGAGGTCCTGGTGCGGCGCGCCGCCGAGGACGCCGCCGCGGCCGGGCTGATCATGGCGGGCGGCGGGCTGCGCCGCAAGCACGTCGCGGTGCTGGCGGCCGCGGGGATCACGTCGTTCCACGTCGGCACGGCCGTCCGCCCGGACGGCTCCTGGGACGTGCCCGTGGACGCGGCGCTCGTCGCCGAGTGGCGCTCGCTCGTCGCCGCGGCCGCCGGCGGCTAGACCGCCGGCCGGCGGGGGAGCGGGACCGCGCGGAGAGCGGGGCCGGGGGGTGTGTTCCGTCCGGGTTCGCCCCATTAGAGTCGGTTCATGAGGATCCACGTGGTGAGCGACGTCCATGGCCGCGCGGAGGCGCTCCGAACCGCGGCGGACGGCGCGGACGCCCTCATCTGCCTGGGCGACCTCATCCTGTTCGTCGACTACTCCGACCACGCGCAGGGCATCTTCGCCGACCTGTTCGGCCGCGCCAACGCCGACCGCTTCATCGAACTGCGCACCCGGAAGCGGTTCGACGAGGCGCGGGCGTTCTCCCGCGACCTGTGGGCGTCCCTGGAGGGCGACGCCTGGCCGCACATCGAGCGGGCCGTCGACCGCCAGTACGCCGAGCTGTTCGCGGCGATGCCGACCCCCGCCTACCTGACGTACGGGAACGTGGACGTCCCGCGCATGTGGGGCCCGCACCTGCGCGAGGGGCACCGCGTCCTGGACGGCGAGACCACCGAGATCGGCGGCCTGCGGTTCGGGTTCGTCGGCGGCGGGCTGCGCACCGAGTACCGCACGCCCTACGAGCTGGACGACGAGGCGTTCGCGGCGAAGGTCGCGGCCGTCGGCGAGGTCGACGTGCTGTGCTGCCACATCCCGCCGGCCGTCCCCGACCTGCTGTACGACACGGTCGCGCGCCGGTTCGAGCGGGGCAGCGAGGCGGTCCTCGAGGCGATCCACCGGACGCAGCCGCGGTACGTCCTCTTCGGGCACGTGCACCAGCCGCTCGCGTCCCGCATCCGCATCGGACGGACGGAATGCGTGAACGTGGGTCATTTCCGTGCGCGCGGCGTGCCGTACGTCCTGACGGTGTGAAGGATACTGGCGGGGGCGTCCGCACGGGGTTCACGCGCCGTCCGCGCACCGTCCACCCGAATGAACGCACCGCGTCACGCAGAGCCGGAAGGGAAACGCAGATGGCGGACCGCACCAGTTCCTCCCTCGCCGTCCAGGCGGGCAAGGCCGAGATCATGGCGGTCATCGCCGATCTGGAGGCGTACCCGGAGTGGGCCAGCGGCGTCCGGGAGTTCACGGTGGAGGAGACGGACGCGGACGGCCGCGCCGAGCGCGCCCGGCTGACGTTCGACGGCGGCCCGTTCAGCGACACCGTCGGCCTCCTCTACACCTGGGAGGGCGACGACCGGGTGACGTGGCGGCTGGCGGACAAGGGGACGGTCGTGACCGGCCTCGACGGCGCCTACACCCTCGCGGACGACGCGGGCGGCACCCGCGTCACCTACGACCTGACGCTGGACGTCCGGGTGCGGGTGCCCGGGATGGTCAAGCGCAAGGCCGAGAAGCGCATCGTCGACACCGCGCTCAAGGGCCTCAAGAGCCGGGTGGAGCGCTGAACCGGATGCCCTCCCCCCGCGACGACGGATGGATGATGGAGTCATGAGCGACCAGCCTGGCGACATCCTGGACGAGGCGGGCCGGGTCTTCGACGCGCTGCTGCGGCGCGCGTCCCGCGCCGGCATCTTCGGCGCCCCCCGGCGACCGGACGCCCGGGACCGAGCCCCCGACCAAGAACCGGCCCCCGACCAAGACCCGGACCGCCCCGAGGCGGCCGAGCCCGGCGACGCGTGGGCGGCGGCGACCGCCGAACCCCCGCCCGCCGAACCGCCGCGCGCCGAACCGCCGCGCGCCGAGCGCGGCTCCCGCGCGCACGGCGGCGCGGAGGAGCCGCGCATCGCCACCGGCGCGCCCGAGTGCCGCGACTGCCCGGTCTGCCGGGCCATCGCGATCCGGCGCGAGGCGGGCGGCGACGCGGCCCGGCACCTGCGGGACGCCGGCGAGTCGCTGCTGGCGGCCGCCCTCGACGTGATCGCCGCCGCCGACCGCGCCCGGGACGGGCGCCCGCGCGGCGGCGCCGAGCGGGACGCCGATACGTTCCGGAAGCGGCCACGCCAGGAGTCGGCGGGCCGCCCGGCGGGTACCTCTGAGCGGTCGGAGGAGCGGCGCGACCGTCCGGAAGGCGACGCGTGGTCGGCCGCCACCGGCGGCTCCGGCGACTGACGTGCAGTGCGGGACGCGCCCCGTGCGGGGACGCGTGAAGAGGAGGATGCGTACATGGCCCTGACCATCGGCGTGGATGTGGGCGGAACGAAGGTGGCCGCGGGGGTCGTCGACGACCGTGGAACGATCCTGGAGAAGGTCCGGCGGCCGACGCCCTCGACCAACCCCAAGGAGACCGCCGAGGTCATCGCCGAGGTCGTCGAGCTGCTGAAGGGCAAGTACGCGGACGTCACCGCGGTCGGGCTCGGCACCGCGGGCTTCGTCGACGAGACCCGCTCCACCGTGCTGTTCGCGCCGAACCTCGCCTGGCGGGACGAGCCGATCAAGAAGAAGGTGGAGAGCCTCGTCGGGCTCCCGGTCGTGGTGGAGAACGACGGCAACGCCACCGCCTGGGGCGAGGCCCGCTTCGGCGCCGGGCGCGGCGAGGACCACCTCGTCCTCATCACGCTCGGCACCGGCATCGGCGGCGGCGTCGTCCTGAACGGCGAGCTGTACCGCGGCCGGTTCGGCATCGGCGCCGAGGTCGGCCACTTCCGGGTGGTCCCGGACGGGCGGCGCTGCGGCTGCGGCAACCGCGGCTGCTGGGAGCAGTACGCCAGCGGCAACGCGCTCGTCCACGAGGCCCGCGACCTGGCCCGGGTGGCGCCCGCGATGGCGGGGCGGCTGCTGGAGCTGGCCGGCGGCACGCCGGAGGGCATCCGCGGGCCCGAGGTGACGCAGGCGGCGCGGGAGGGCGACCAGGCGGCGCTGGAGTGCTTCCGGACGGTCGCGCAGTGGGCCGGGCAGGGCCTGGCGGACCTCAGCGCCATCCTCGACCCCGGCGCGTTCATCATCGGCGGCGGCCTGTCGGACGCCGGCGACCTGCTGCTCGACCCGGTCCGCGCGTCGTTCGCGAAGGCGCTGACGGGGCGCGGCCACCGGCCGATGCCCGACATCCGCATCGCCGAGCTGGGCTCGGCCGCCGGGATCGTCGGCGCCGCCGACCTCGCCCGGGTGCCCGCCCCCGCCCCGTGACGGGCCCGTGGCGCGCGGCGTGACCGGGACGACCGGGACGCCGGGGACGGCCGGGGGCGCGGCCCGGTGACGCCCCTGCGCGTGATGAGCTACAACGTCCGGTCGCTGCGCGACGACCCGGCCGCCGTGGCGCGGGTCGTCCGCGCGCTCCGCCCGGACGTGCTGTGCCTGCAGGAGGTCCCGCGGTTCTGGGGCTGGCGCGGCAAGCGGCGGCGGCTGGCCCGCGACTGCGGGACGGCCGTCGCGGCGGGCCGCCGCGCGTGCGGGCTCGCGGTGCTCGCGGCCCCGCACGTCCGCCGGGCGGCCCGCGAGTTCCACCTGCTCACCCCCGATCCGGACCTGCACCGGCGGGGGCTGGCCGTCGCGGTCCTGGAGGTCGGCGGGTCCCGGCTCGTCGCGGCGTCGACGCATCTCGACCTGGCGGCGGAGCCGCGCCGCCGGCACGTCCGGGAGATCCTGGACCTGCTGGACCGGGCGCGCGAGCGGTACAAGGCGCCGGTGGTGCTGGCCGGGGACGTCAACGAGGAGCCCGGCGGCCCCGCCTGGTCGCTGCTGGCGGGCCGCCTCCGGGACGGCCGCGCGGTCGCGCCGGCCGGGGAGGCCGCGACGTTCTCCGCCCGCTCCCCGCGCCGGCGCATCGACGGCGTCTTCGCCGACCCGGACCTGGAGGTCGTCGGGTGCGGCGTCCCCGCGGGCGAGGGGGCGCCCGCCGCGGACTACGCCGCCGCCACCGACCACCGCCCGGTGGTCGCCGATCTCCGCCTGCCCTGACTTACCGCCGGGCCACACATAATTAGCCGTGGAATTCGTCGGCACGAACATGCGTTGCCGCGCACCCGAAAAGCGTCGCCGCAGGTGGTGGCCATGAACGACCGGTCGGCGCGGGTGCCGGAATTCTTCGCCCCGTACCCCCTCGCCGGTGAAGGAGCCGGTCAACGCAGGGGGCGGCGGAAAGATGAATAATGTGCCGCCGAAATGCGCGGTTGACGCCATTCACCGGACCGTTACCGTGAACGTGCCCCGACGATTCCGGAGGACCCCCATGGCACGTCCCGCGGTGCCCTTCCCCGTCCATCGCGACGATCCCCTCCACCCGCCGGCGGAATACGCGGCGCTGCTCGGCGGGCCGCCGGTCCGGGTCCGGACGCCCGACGGGGCGGAGCACTGGATGGTGTCGCGGCTCGCCGACGTGCGGGCCGTCCTCGCCGACCCCCGGCTCAGCGCCGACGACACCCGGCCGAACTTCCCGAACCTGCTGCCGCTGCCCGCGGTGCCCGGCGCGCTGTCGTTCCTGCGGATGGACGACCCCGAGCACGCGCGGCTGCGCCGCACGCTGACCGCGGAGTTCACGGTCCGGCGCGTCAACCTCATGCGCCCGGGGATCGCCGAGACCGTCGACGCGCTGCTGGACGCGATGGTCGGGCAGGGGCCGCCCGCCGACCTCGTCGCGGCGTTCGCGCTGCCGCTGCCGTCCCTGGTGATCTGCCGGCTCCTCGGCGTGCCCTACCGCGACCACGACTTCTTCCAGGAGCGCAGCGCCGAGTCGCTCCGGCTGGACACCGGCGGCGGCGCGGCGGTCGCGGCGTTCGCCGATCTCGCCGCCTACCTGGACCGGCTCGTCGCCGACAAGGAGCGTGAACCGACCGACGACCTGCTGGGACGGGTCGCCGGACGGGTCCGCGCCGGGGAGCTCGGGCACGAGGAGGCGGTCGCGATGGCGCGGCTGCTGCTGCTCGCCGGGCACGAGACGACCGCCAACATGATCGGGCTCGGGACGTACGCGCTGCTGCGGCACCCGGCCGAGCTCGCGCGGCTCCGCGCGGACCCCGCGCTCGTCCGTCCCGCGGTGGAGGAACTGCTGCGGTACCTGACGATCGTCCACCGCGGCACGCAGCGCGTGGCGCGCGAACCCGTCGAGGTGGGCGGCGTGACGATCGCGGCGGGGGAGGGCGTCGTCGTGGCGCTGGCGGCGGCCGACCGCGACCCGGGCGCGTTCGCCGACCCCGGCGCGTTCGACCCGTCCCGCCCGCCGGCCACCACGTCGCGTTCGGGTTCGGGCCGCACCAGTGCATCGGCCAGACCCTCGCCCGGGTCGAGATGGAGATCGCGTTCGCCCGGATGCTGGAGCGCCTCCCCGGCCTCGCCCTGGCCTGCGCGCCCGAGGAGCTCGCGTTCCGCGACTCCGTCGTGTACGGCGTGCACGCCCTGCCGGTGACGTGGTCGGGGGAGGGGGCGTGAGCGGGGCGGCCGCGGGCCGGCTGAGCGTCGACCGCGACGCCTGCCGGGGCGCGGGCCAGTGCGCCTACAACGCCCCCGACCTGTTCGACCAGGACGAGGACGAGGGCCTGGTGGTGCTGCTGGACGCCGCGCCGCCGCCCGAGCGGCTGGCGTCCGCGCGCCGCGCCGCGGACGCCTGCCCGAACCGCGCGATCACCCTGGCCGGGCCGGGGTGAGGGGCTAGACGACCGCGCCGTCGTCGCCGTCGCGGGGCTCGTCGCCCATCCGCAGGACGAGCGTCACGAAGCCGCCGATGAACGCCGCGACCGCGAGGAACGCGGCCCAGCCGGGGACCTCCCAGTCGAGGATGACGGTGACCAGCAGGTAGACGGGGCCGCCGACCAGCGCGACCCACGCGCCCTTGGTGAGCGGGTCGGCGGCCCCGTCTACCTGC
>NZ_QHJN01000085.1:0-35245 GCF_003947565.1 Actinomadura sp. WAC 06369
TGTCGCCCGGCAACTCAACAGCCGACCACGCAAAACGCTCGGCTGGAGAACCCCAGCCGAGCGCCTGCGTGATCTACTGACAACCACGTGAGTCATCAGGTGTTGCGAGGACCCCGAGAATCCGCCCTGTCACCGGGGCCGTTCCATCTGCGTTCAGGCGGGGTGGACGACCACGTACCGGCCGGGCTCCTCGCCCTCGGACTCGCTCCGCAGGCCCGCCGCTGCGACCGCGTCGTGCACGATCTTGCGCTCGAACGGGGTCATCGGCGCGAGCGGCTTGGCCTCTCCGCTCTGCTTCACGTCGTTTGCGACGTCGGTGCCGAGCTTCGTCAGTTCGGCGCGGCGCCGCTCCCGGTAGCCGCCGATGTCGAGCATCAGGCGGGTGCGGTTGCCGGTCTGGCGGTGCACGGCCAGCCGGGTCAGCTCCTGCAGGGCTTCCAGGACCTCGCCGCGCTTGCCGACCAGCTCGTCCAGGGACGCGCCGACGACCGCGACGAGCGCGCGCTCGCCCTCGACGTCCATGTCGATGTCGCCGTCGTAGTCACCGATGTCCAGCAGGCCCTCGATGTAGTCGGCGGCGATCTCGCCTTCCTGCTCGAGCGCCTGGACGTCTACCTCGGTGGTGTCGGTCTGGCTCAACGGGGTCTCCTTCTGCGGCACGGGCTCGGATCAAAACTAGCGTTTCTGGCTGCCGCTGCGCTTGCTCCGCGGCTTGCGGGTCGGCTGGTTCCGCACGACCTTCTGCTTGACCTCCGGTTCGGGGGTCTCCTCCTCCGCGCCCTTCCGCAGCCGGGGCTTCGTGCCGTTCTTCGCGGCGGTCTTCGTCCCCGCGGCGCCCTTCGTCCCGGACTTCGCACCGGACTTGGGCGACGCCGGCCCCTTGGTGCCCGGCTTCGGCCCGCCCTTCGCGTCGTCGCCGGTGGCGTTCAGCGGCGGGTACTTCTTGTAGATGTAGTGCTGCTGCGCGAGGGTCCAGCTGTTGGACGTCACCCAGTACATCAGCACACCCAGCGGGAAGCCGAGGCCGACGAGGCCGAACAGCGGCGCGAGGAAGACCATCATCTTCTGCGCCTGCATCATCGGGTTGGCGTCGTCGGTGATGGGCTGCCGCTTCATGCTGGCGCGCATCGTGAAGAACGTCGTGCAGGAGCTGATCACCACCGCGATGGCGGTGATGATGATCGCGGTCCAGCTCTTGGGGTCGTCGCCCCAGGCGTTGAGGAACGTGTCCGGGATGTGGGCGCCGAAGATGCTGGCGTGCTGCGCGCTCTGCACCAGGTCGGCGGACATCGCGAAGACGCTCTCGCCCTGCTTCGCGTCCGAGATGCGCTGGAGGGTCTGGAAGAGGCCGATGAAGACCGGCATCTGCACCAGGAGCGGGAGGCAGCCCGACAGCGGGTTGGCGCCGTTCTCCTGGTAGAGCTTCATGACCTCCTGGTTGAGGCGCTGCTTGTCGTTCTTGTACTTCTTGCGCAGCGCCTGCACCTTGGGCGCCAGCTCCTGCATCTTCCGCGAAGCGTGGATCTGCTTCACGAAGAGCGGGACCATGACGAGCCGCAGCAGGACGGTCAGAAGGATGATGGACCCGCCCCAGGCCCATCCACTGTCCTTCGGCAGGAAGGTGCTCAGCCCCGTGTGAATCCACACGATGAGCTGAGAGACGATCTCGTACAGCCAATCAAGCACCGGGCAGCTCCTTGGGCTCTGCTAGGGCGGGGCCGCTGTCCTCGCGGCCGGAGTTCGAAGAAGCCGCCGCCGGCGCCTTCTTCGGGGGCACCGGGTCGTACCCCCCGGGGTTGAAGGGGTGGCACCGACCGATCCGGCGGGCCGTCAGCCAGGTGCCGCGCAGCGCCCCGTGCACCTGGAGCGCCTCCAGGCCGTACGCGCTGCAACTGGGCTGGAAGCGGCACTGCTGCCCGAGCAGGGGACTCAAGAAGCGGCGGTAGGCGCGGACGAGAAGGATCAGCACCGCGGCGACCGGGCCGGGAGGCCCGTCCGGGTGCTGCGCGGGGTTCGGCTCCCGCCGCCGACTCCTCATCTCCGCCCCTTGGACGCGGACGCGGGCCGCAGCAGCCGGTCGAGCGCCGACTCGAGATCCGCGGCCAGTTCGTCAGGACGCGCCGTCCCCGACCGGGGGTTGGCGCGTACTACGAGCAGGCTACCCGCTGGCAGCCGGTCCAGGTTCGCCCGCACCAGGTGGCGGAGCCGCCGGCGCACCGAGTTGCGGACGACGGCGTTGCCGACGGCCCGCGACACGATGAAGCCGACGAGCGGCGGGGTCGTCTCGTCCCGGCGGAGCAGGTGTGCAACGACAGTCGGCCGTCCGGCGCGGCGACCGCGCCGGACGGCCAGTGTGAAGTCGTCCCGCCGCCGCATCCGGTGTCCGGACGGCAGCACGGTGGGGAGGGCTCAGACCGCGACCCGGGCGCGGCCCTTGCGGCGGCGCTCGGCGAGGATGGCGCGCCCGGCACGCGTGCGCATCCGCAGCCGGAAGCCGTGCTTCTTGTGGCGACGACGGTTGTTCGGCTGGAAAGTACGCTTGCTCACTTGAGGCTCCAGTGCTGCGGTCGGCTCGTTAAGGCTCGATGGCTCGCATCTAGGGCCGCGTCTGGTCCCCCGCAGCGGGGGCCCACCCGTACTTCCCAGTGGGTCGGTCGGCGGGCACGCGGCATCTCCGTCGATGCGACTCGACCTCAGCACATTACGGGCTCACTAAGTACCCGGTCAAACGGAACGCACCTCCGGACGCGCGGGCCCGGAGCGGGTCCCGGTGGGCTTCCTGGCGCGCGGGCCCCGTGGCGCGCGTCCGGCCCGCGCGTCCGACTGTGGACGGCGGCGCTTCCCCAAAGTTATCCACAGGGCGGCGCCGGCGGTGGACGGTGCGCCCGCGCGGGTACGAGGGCCGCAGGCCCGGGCGTCCAGGGGCCGGACGGCGGCCGCGACGTCCTCTGTTGCGGGTGGGCCCGGCAGCGGCTATGGTCTTCCGGGCGAGCCGACGCCTCTTCGGTCATCTGTTGTCGGCATCACACGCTGAATTCCTCCCGTACCTGTACTCCTTTTTCCCGCACCGGTCTTTCATGGCCGGGCACCTCGCGACCGTTCGTTCAGAGTGCGCCTGAGAGTTATACACAGGTGCCGCACCACTATGCACAGCATGTGGAAAACTCTGTGGACAACTCGTGAGAGAGTAGGGCTTCCGCATCGCGGACGTGCCCCACGAGGCGGGACGCCACCCGCGGAACAGCAGGGCAGTCAGGTACTCCGTTCGACGGAGATGTGGGGAGGGGACCTTGCGCATGGACGGTCAGGATCTCGGATCGGTCTGGGCCCGCACCCTCACCGCACTGGCCGAGAGCGATCTGTCTCCGAGCTACCGCGCATGGCTGCCGATGGTCCGCCCGCTCGCCCTCGTCGAGGGCACCGCCCTCCTCGCGGCGCCGAACGAGTTCGCCAAGGACGCCCTGGAGACGCGGCTGCGCAGCCTGATCACGCAGGCCCTGTCGCGCGAGCTGGGCCGCGAGATCCGCGTCGCGGTGACCGTCCAGCCCGAACCGCCGGCGCCCGCGGCGCCCGGCCCCGGCGGCGGGCCCCGCACGGGCGGCGAGCCGCTGTCCGCGCCGGTCCCCGGCCTCGGCCCGCACGAGCCCGCGCCTTCTTCCTATGGCGACCGTCCTCATGACCGCCCCCACGAGCGCCAGCACGACCGCCCCCACGACCGTTCGCACGAGGGGGAGCGTCCGTACGGGGACCAGCAGTACGGGGACGCGCAGTTTCCCGACCGCCAGTACCCGGAGCAGTCCTACGGGGACCAGGGTTACGGAGAGCAGGGGTACCGGCAGCAGCCCGGAGTTACCCACAGCCCGGGCGGTTATCCACAGGGGGAGGACGACCGTGGATGGCCGCAGCGCGAGGGCGAGCATGGAGGGGGCTACCCCTCGGCGCCCCGGCAGCCCCCGTTCGGTTCGTCCCGTCCCGGCCCTTTCGACGGGCGCCAGGGCTACCGCGCGCGTCCTCCCGGAGCGGGCGACTACGGGAACGAGGGATACGGGAACGAGGGGTACGGCGGCCCGGAGAGCCCCGGCTTCGGCGGGTCTGAGGGCTACGGCTCCGAGTACGGGGGCTCCGAGGGGTTCGGGGGCGATCTTCCCGGACGTCAGCCGCACGCGCCCTCGCACCTGAACGACCGGACGCTCGGTCCGCTGCGCCCCGGCGGGCACGCAGAGGGCAAGGAGCGCGAGCCCGGAGGCGACACCGGCCACGGCGAGACCCCTTTCCCGGGCGGCGAGAACCCGTTCGGGGGGCCCGAGCAGTACAGGGGAGAAGAGGCGTACCGCGACGAGGACGCCTCCGACGGGCGCGGCCCCGGCGGCGGTCCGGGAGGCGGTCCGGGAGGCGGCCCGGGAGGAGGCCCCGGCGCGCCCGGCGGCGCCCCCGGCGGGACGCACGGGTCCGGCGGCGGCGCGGGAGCCGGGACGTCCGAGCACGCGCGGCTGAACCCGAAGTACACGTTCGAGACGTTCGTCATCGGGTCGTCGAACCGGTTCGCGCACGCGGCGGCGGTCGCGGTGGCGGAGCAGCCGGCGAAGGCGTACAACCCGCTGTTCGTCTACGGCGACTCGGGTCTCGGCAAGACGCACCTTCTCCACGCGATCGGCCATTACGCGCAGAGCCTCTTCAACGGGGCGCGCGTCCGGTACGTGAGCTCGGAGGAGTTCACGAACGACTTCATCAACTCGATCCGGGACGGCAAGGCGGACGGGTTCCGCCGCCGCTACCGGGACGTGGACATCCTTCTCGTCGACGACATCCAGTTCCTTGAGGGCAAGGAGCAGACGCAGGAGGAGTTCTTCCACACCTTCAACACCCTCCACAACGCCAGCAAGCAGATCGTCATCTCCAGTGACCGGCCTCCCAAGGAGCTGGTCACGCTGGAGGACCGGCTGCGCAACCGGTTCGAGTGGGGGCTGACGACCGACGTCCAGCCGCCCGAGCTGGAGACGCGGATCGCGATCCTGCAGAAGAAGGCCCGGCAGGAGGGCCTGGCCGCGCCGCCGGACGTCCTGGAGTTCATCGCCTCGCAGATCGCGACGAACATCCGGGAGCTGGAGGGCGCGCTGATCCGGGTGACGGCGTTCGCGAGCCTGAACCGGCAGTCGGTGGACATGCGGCTCGCCGAGATCGTGCTGAAGGACCTGATCCCGAACGACACCGGCCCGGAGATCACCGCGGCGATGATCATGGCGCAGACGGTCGAGTACTTCGGGACGACGATCGACGACCTGTGCGGGCCGTCGCGGTCCCGGATGCTGGTGACCGCCCGGCAGATCGCGATGTACCTGTGCCGGGAGCTGACCGACCTGTCGCTGCCCAAGATCGGGCAGCAGTTCGGCGGCCGCGACCACACGACGGTCATCCACGCCGACCGGAAGATCCGGTCGCTGATGGCCGAGCGGCGCGCGATCTACAACCAGGTCACCGAGCTGACCGGGCGGATCAAGCACCAGGCGAGCAAGCACTGACCACAGGGGCGCCGACCTGTGGAAAACTCCCTCTCCAGGACTGTGGACGGCCGCCGTTCCCGTTGTCCACAGCCAGCGGGCGGAACAGAAACGACATAATCCACCCTCTCGGCAAAACGGAAGCGGCTACTCACAGGTTGTGGAAAACCCTGGGGATTTTCGTGGATAACCCCGTGGACAACCCGTGGAAAACCTGAGGATGAAGTGTGGACGACTGTGGACGGGCTGTGCACCGGCGCCCGCCTCTTGGGGAAAACCGGTGGAAAAGCTGGGGACGACCTGGGGATGAGCGGTGGACGACCGAGCCGCCGGCCCGCACGTCCCGCCGGATCCGGCGGACCGGGGTGGATAACCCGTGGAAAACTCGTGGATAACCGGTGGATGACCTGGGGACGGCCTGTGGGTACAGAATCGCCCTCCACAGGCGACCCTCGTCCTCCACAGTTCGTGCACACCCCGCCCGTGGACAAAAATACGGGGTCTCACCTGCGACGATGGCCTCTGTCCACACTGTCCACAGCCCCTACTACTAAGACCACACCTGTTCTCTACCCAAGAAAAGATTCACCTCAAGTTCGGGCCTGGGGAAAACGTGCCCCGAGAGCCCGGAGCGAGGTGCTCGCATCGAACCGTTGTCCGACACCTGCAGGAGGCGGGTCCCCTTGAAGTTCCGCATCGACAGAGACGCCCTCGCCGACGCCGTGGCCTGGACGGCGCGCACGCTGCCGCCCCGGCCCCCGGTCCCGGTCCTGGCGGGCATGCACATCGAGGCCGGGGGTGAGGGCAACGAGGACCGGCTGCGGCTCTCGGCGTTCGACTACGAGGTCTCCGCGCAGGTCTCCACCGACATCGACGTCGAGGAGGCCGGGACCGTCCTCGTGTCGGGCCGCCTGCTCGCCGAGATCAGCCGGAACCTTCCTCCCCACCCTGTGGAGATCACCACCGACGGGGCCAAGGTGATGGTGCGCTGCGGCAGCGCGAAGTTCACCCTCCTCACCATGCCCGTGGAGGACTACCCGACCCTGCCGGAGATGCCGCCCGCCGCGGGCTCCGTCGGCAGCGACGAGTTCGCCGCCGCGGTCTCCCAGGTCGCGATCGCCGCGGGCAAGGACGACACGATCCCGATGCTCACCGGCGTCCGGGTCGAGATCGAGGGCGAGACCGTCACGCTCGCGTCCACCGACCGGTACCGCCTCGCCGTCCGTGAGCTGCACTGGAAGCCCGAGCGTCCCGACTTCTCCGCCGTCGCGCTCGTCCCGGCCAAGACGCTCGCCGACACCGCCAAGTCGCTGACGTCCGGCGCCGAGGTGTCGATCGCGCTCGGTGGCACGTCCGGCGCCGGCGACGGCATGATCGGTTTCGCGGGCGGCGGCCGCCGCACCACGTCCCGGCTGCTCGACGGCGACTTCGTCAAGTACCGGTCGCTGCTGCCGAGCGAGTACGCGGGCCACGCCGAGATCCACACGGCGCCGTTCATCGAGGCCGTCAAGCGCGTCTCGCTCGTCGCCGAGCGGAACACGCCCGTCCGGCTGTCGTTCCGCCAGGGCGAGGTCGTCCTCGAAGCCGGGACGGGCGACGAGGCGCAGGCCGTCGAGGCCCTGGAAGCCAACCTGGAGGGCGAGGACATCGACATCGCCTTCAACCCCGGGTTCCTCCAGGAGGGCCTGTCGGCGGTCGGCTCGGACGTCGCCCGCCTGTCGTTCACGACCCCGACCAAGCCCGCGGTGCTCACCGGCAAGCCGCCGGAGGAAGGCGCGAACCCGAACTACCGTTACCTGATCATGCCGGTGCGTCTGTCCGGGTAAGGGCCGGATCACGGGCATCACAGGGGGGACGGACGATCCGCGGGGGAGCCGCCCTCGCGGATCGGCGCGCGGCCCGACCGGCGCGCGCAGACGAAGCACAGGGGAGTGAACATGGAGCTGGGCATCATCGGCCTGGGCAAGATGGGCGGCAACATGGCCGAGCGGCTGCGCCGCGGCGGCCACACGGTCGTCGGCTACGACCGCGATCCCGCGCTGAGCGACGTCGGCTCGCTGCAGGAGCTGGCGGACCGCCTGTCCCCGCCGCGCGCCGTGTGGGTGATGGTGCCCGCCGGCCGTCCCACCCAGGACACGATCAACGGCCTCGGGGAGATCCTCGACGAGGGCGACATCGTCGTCGACGGCGGCAATTCACACTATGTGGACGACCAGAAGCACGGCGAGGAGCTCGCGGCCCGCGGCATCGGCTTCGTCGACTGCGGCGTCAGCGGCGGCGTGTGGGGCCTCGAGAACGGCTACGCGCTCATGGTCGGCGGCGAGGAGGAGCACGTCGCGCGCCTCATGCCGGTCTTCGAGACGCTCAAGCCCGAGGGCGAGTTCGGGTTCGTCCACTCCGGCAAGGTCGGCGCGGGCCACTTCGTGAAGATGGTCCACAACGGCATCGAGTACGCGATGATGCAGGCCTTCGGCGAGGGCTACGAGCTGATCGAGGCCAGCGACGTCGTGACGAACGTGCCGGAGACGTTCCGCAGCTGGCAGGAGGGCACGGTCATCCGGTCGTGGCTGCTCGACCTGATGAACCGCGCGCTCGCCGAGGATCCCGAGCTCGACGACATCCGCGGCTACGCGAACGACTCCGGCGAGGGCCGCTGGACCGTCCAGGCCGCCGTCGACCACGCCGTCCCGCTGCCCGCGATCAGCGCGTCCCTCTTCGCCCGCTTCGCCTCCCGCCAGGACGACTCCCCCGCCATGCGCGTCGTCGCCGCCCTGCGCAACCAGTTCGGCGGCCACGCCGTCGAGTCCGCCAAGGGCGCCGACTCCCCCGGCGCCGACGTCACCCCGCCCAAGGTCTGACGGCCCAAGGTTCGACGGAAGTTATCCACAGCCCGTGGATTTTCGCGCCCCCCGGGGCCGGCCCCTGGAGACTCGAGATGGGGCAGGCCCCAGGGCGGGCCTGCGAAGCTCGGCGTTCGGCCGAGGACGATCTCGGGGGTGGAGCGATGGGCGTGTCCTGGGTGTGCCGTGCCGGACGGATCCGGTGGGCGGACGGCTCGGAGATGTTCCGGCGGTCGACGGCGGGCAGGAGCGCTGCTCGGGCCGAGCGGGTTGTCCACAGCCTGTGGTTTACGTGCGGGACGGGCGAACGTCCGGACTGCGCGGTAGCGGCGGGCGGTGCGGACGGTTTGGGCGGGGCAGGGGGTGGGAGGCTCTACGCTCGTCTGCGTGCACGTCGCCCACCTCTCGCTCCAGGACTTCCGCTCGTACGCGACCGCCGAGGTCGCGCTCGAGCCGGGGGTCACCGCGTTCGTGGGGCCGAACGGCCAGGGGAAGACGAACCTGGTCGAGGCCGTCGGCTACGTCGCGTCGCACGGGAGCCACCGGGCCTCGACGGACGCGCCGCTCGTCCGGCACGGCGCGCCGCGCGCGATCGTCCGCGCCGGTGCGGTGAAGGACGACCGCAAGGCCCTCATCGAGCTGGAGATCAACCCCGGGAAGGCGAACCGGGCGCGGCTGAACCGGTCGCCCGTCCCCAGGCCGCGCGAGATCCTGGGGATGCTGCGGACCGTGCTGTTCGCCCCCGAGGACCTCTCGCTCGTCAAGGGCGACCCGGGGGAGCGGCGCCGGTTCATGGACGAGCTGCTGACGGCGCGGGCGCCGCGCTTCGCGGGGGTGCGGTCCGACTACGACCGGGTGCTCAAGCAGCGCAACGCCCTGCTCAGGTCGGCGGCGGCGCACCGCCGCGCGCCGGGCCCGGAGGTCCTCGCCACCCTGGACGTGTGGGACGCGCACCTCGCCCGGACGGGCGCCGAACTGCTCGCCGCGCGGCTGGACCTCGTGGGCGCGCTCCGTCCTCTCGTCGCGCGCGCGTACGAGGCGCTCGCCCCCGGCGGCGGCGCGGCGGACCTGCGGTACCGCAGCTCGCTGGGCGACGCCGAGTTGTCCACAGACCGTGGAAAGCTCGCCGAGCAGCTCCTCACGGCGGCGGGCGAGACGCGGAAGCAGGAACTCGAGCGCGGCGTCAGCCTCGTGGGCCCGCACCGGGACGAGCTCGTCCTGCGCCTCGGGGAGCTGCCCGCGCGGGGGTACGCGAGCCACGGCGAGTCGTGGTCGTTCGCGCTCGGGCTGCGGCTCGCCGCGTTCGACCTGCTGCGCGCGGACGGCGACGACCCGGTGCTGATCCTCGACGACGTCTTCGCCGAGCTGGACGCGGGCCGCCGCAGCCGCCTCGCCGGGATGGTCGCGCCGGCCGAGCAGGTCCTGATCACCGCGGCCGTGCCCGCCGACGTGCCGGACGAGCTGACGGGCGCGACGTTCGCGGTGGCGGACGGCCGCGTCGTCCGGGAATGACCCGCCGGACGGTGCCGGAGCGCCGCCGGGCCGCGTGCCCGCCGGCGATCGTGTGCGGACGGCGATCGTGTGCGGACGGCCGCGCGCCGCGTGCGCCCCGCCGGACGGGATCGTCCTGTCGCGGTGTCGTGGGGTGCGGCGAGAATGTTCTCCACAGGCTGTGGGGAGGAGGGTGACATGAGCGAGGATCCACCGGACGCGGGCGGCGCCGCCGACGGCGAGTCCGCGGCCGCCGACGCCGCCCCGGCGCCCGCCGACCCGCCGGCCGCGTCCGGGAAGTCGGGGATCGAGCTGGCGCGGGAGGCGCTGGCGCAGGCGAAGGCGGACGCGCTGAAGCGGGGCACCCTCCCCGGGCACAAGAACCGCCGCAAGGGCGGCGGCCTGCCGGCGCGGAGCCGGGAGCCGGGGCGCGGCGGCGACCCGAAGCCGTTCGGGGCCGCCATCCGCGACCTGCTGGCGACGCGCGGGTGGGAGCAGCGCGCGGCGGTCGGCGGCGTGTTCGGCAACTGGGCGGGGATCGTGGGGCCCGAGCTGGCGGAACACACCCGGCCGGAGCACTTCGAGGACGGCGAGCTGACGATCGCCGCCGACTCGGCGACGTGGGCGACGCAGCTGCGGCTGCTGTCGTCGAACCTGGTGCGGCGGCTGAACCAGGAGCTGGGGCACGGGACGGTCCGGCGGGTGAAGGTGGTCGGTCCGTCGTCGGGCCCGCGGCGGGGCGGGGCGTGGCGCGCCCGCTGAGTCCCGGAACCGCCGACCTTGTCAGTGCCGGGTGAGAACATCTGTTCGGGATGCAGGGCGACGAGTTCGGCGACGAGCGCGCCGTAGGGCAGAGAACTCCCCCAGAGTCATGGGGGGATGTGCCTCCGGTTCCGCTCGCCCGCCACACGCGCACACAGCGCCGCGTGAGTGCCACTTTTCGCCGTGCGACCCGGTAGAATGACATCGGGTACAGGATGCTGCGCCGCCGTGGGGTGCCCGGGGCTCTGACCAGGTGTGATCGGAGCACAGGGGCACCCTCATGTGTGTTACGGGGCACACCGCGCTCCCTCCGGGCGCGGGGCGGCAGACATCCCCGGCAGGAGGATCTCCTTTGGCGTACGACGCTAGTTCGATCACTGTCCTTGAAGGGCTCGAGGCGGTGCGCAAACGCCCGGGCATGTACATCGGATCGACCGGTGAGCGCGGCCTCCACCACCTGGTCTACGAGATCGTGGACAACTCGGTCGACGAGGCCCTGGCGGGCTACGCGGACGACATCGTGGTGACGCTGCTGGCCGACGGCGGCGTGAGCGTGCTCGACAACGGCCGCGGCATCCCGGTCGGCGAGCATCCGGTGGAGAAGCGCCCGGCCATCGAGCTGGTGCTGACCACGCTGCACGCGGGCGGCAAGTTCGACGGCAAGTCCTACGCGGTGTCCGGCGGCCTGCACGGCGTCGGGTCCGCGGTGGTGAACGCGCTCTCCACCCGGCTCGAGGCCGAGGTGTGCACGGACGGGTACGTCTGGCGGCAGTCCTACAACTGGCGCGGCCCGGAGACGGAGCTGCGCCGGGGCGAGGAGACGTCGGAGACCGGCACCCGCATCACCTTCTGGCCCGACCCGGATATCTTCGAGACCACCGAGTGGAACTTCGAGACGCTGTCGCGGCGCATGCAGGAGATGGCGTTCCTGAACCGCGGGCTGGCGATCACCCTGCGGGACGAGCGTCCCGAGCACGCCGACGGCGAGGACGGGGACGGCGGACCGCGCACCGTCCGGTACCACTACGAGGGCGGCATCGAGGACTTCGTCCGCTATATCAACGCCCGCAAGGAGGCGGTCCACGAGTCGGTCGTCTACTTCGAGGACCACACCGAGGGCATGTCGGTCGAGATCGCCATGCAGTGGAACTCGTCGTACGCCGAGTCGGTCCACACCTTCGCCAACACGATCAACACGGCGGAGGGCGGCACCCACGAGGAGGGGTTCCGGGCGGCGCTCACCACGATCGTCAACCGGTACGCCCGCGACAAGGGGCTGCTGCGCGACAAGGACGACAACCTGACGGGCGAGGACGTCCGCGAGGGCCTCACCGCGATCATCTCGATCAAGCTCGCCGACCCGCAGTTCGAGGGGCAGACGAAGACGAAGCTCGGGAACACCGAGGCGAAGTCGTTCGTCCAGCGCGCCTGCAACGTGTACCTCCGCGACTGGTTCGAGGAGAACCCGGGCGAGGCGAAGGAGATCATCAACAAGGCGTCGCAGGCGGCGCGCGCGCGGGTCGCGGCGCGGCAGGCGCGTGATCTGACGCGCCGCAAGAGCCTCCTCGAGACGACGTCGCTGCCCGGCAAGCTGTCGGACTGCCAGTCCACCGACCCGGCGCAGTCGGAGCTGTACATCGTCGAGGGCGACTCGGCGGGCGGTTCCGCGAAGGGCGGCCGCGCCGTCCAGTACCAGGCGATCCTCCCGATCCGCGGCAAGATCCTGAACGTCGAGAAGGCGCGGATCGACAAGATCCTCAAGAACAACGAGGTCCAGGCGATCATCACGGCGCTGGGCACCGGGGTGCACGACGAGTTCGACATCTCCCGGCTCCGCTATCACAAGATCATCCTGATGTCGGACGCCGACGTCGACGGCCACCACATCAACACGCTGCTGATGACGCTGCTGTTCCGCTTCATGAAGCCGCTGATCGAGGCCGGCCACGTGTACCTGTCGCAGCCGCCGCTCTACAAGATCAAGTGGGACGCCCGGGGCAACGAGGTCGACTACGCGTTCTCCGACTCCGAGCGCGACGCCGTCATCGAGGCGGGCATCGCCGCCGGCAAGCGCGACCCGCGCCCCCGCGACCTGGTGCAGCGCTTCAAGGGCCTCGGCGAGATGAACGCCAACGAGCTGTGGGACACCACGATGAACCCCGAGAACCGGGTGCTCCTGCAGGTCCAGCTCGACGACGCCGCCCAGGCCGACGAGCTGTTCAGCGTGCTCATGGGCGAGGAGGTCGAACCGCGCCGCGAGTTCATCCAGCGCAACGCCAAGGACGTGCGCTTCCTCGACATCTGAGGTGGGGGACGGGCCGGGCTCCCAGCGGCCCGAACCGTAGCGGCGAACGTACTTCCTTTCCTTCAAGCAGAAGAGGTCAGCTAAGTGACGGACATGACCACGGCGGGCGGCCACCCGGGCGAACGGATCGAACCTGTCGACATCCAGGTCGAGATGCAGAAGAGCTACCTCGACTACGCGATGTCGGTCATCGTCGCGCGCGCGCTTCCCGAGGTCCGCGACGGGCTCAAGCCGGTGCACCGCCGCGTCCTGTACGCGATGTACGACGGCGGCTACCGTCCCGACCGCGGGTACTTCAAGTGCGCCCGCGTCGTCGGCGACGTCATGGGGAACTACCACCCCCACGGCGACTCGGCCATCTACGACGCGCTGGTGCGGCTGGCGCAGCCGTGGTCGATGCGGTACCCGCTGGTGGACGGCAACGGCAACTTCGGCTCGCGCGGCAACGACCCGGCCGCGGCCATGCGGTACACCGAGTGCCGGATGGCGCCCCTGGCGATGGAGCTGCTGCGCGACATCGACAAGGAGACCGTCGACTTCACCCCGAACTACGACGGCCGCTCGCAGGAGCCGGACGTCCTGCCGTCGCGGTACCCGAACCTGCTGGTCAACGGGTCGGCGGGCATCGCGGTCGGGATGGCGACGAACATCCCGCCGCACAACCTGCGGGAAGTCGCCGACGGCGTCCGGTGGTACCTGGACAACTACGGCGCGTCCGACGAGGAGCTGCTCGAGGCGCTGATCGAGCGGATCAAGGGCCCCGACTTCCCCACCGCCGCGCTGATCGTCGGCCGCAAGGGCATCGAGGAGGCGTACCGCACCGGCCGCGGCTCGATCACGATGCGCGCGGTCGTCGAGGTCGAGGAGATCCAGGGCCGCACCTGCCTGGTCGTCACCGAACTCCCCTACCAGGTCAACCCCGACAACCTCGCCCTCAAGATCGCCGACGGTGTGAAGGACGGGAAGCTGGACGGCATCGCGGACGTCCGCGACGAGTCGTCCGGGCGGACGGGCCAGCGGCTCGTGATCGTCCTCAAGCGGGACGCGGTCGCGAAGGTCGTCCTCAACAACCTGTACAAGCACACGCAGCTGCAGGAGACGTTCGGCGCGAACATGCTCGCGCTGGTCGACGGGGTTCCCCGCACGCTCCGCATCGACCAGTTCGTCCGGCACTGGGTCGCGCACCAGATCGACGTCATCGTCCGCCGCACCCGGTTCCTCCTGCGCAAGGCCGAGGAGCGCGCCCACATCCTGCGCGCGCTGCTGAAGGCCCTCGACCGCATCGACGAGGTCATCGCGCTGATCCGCCGGTCGCCGTCGGCGTCGGAGGCCCAGCAGGGCCTGATGAACCTGCTGGAGATCGACGAGATCCAGGCGCAGGCGATCCTGGACATGCAGCTGCGCAAGCTCGCCGCGCTGGAGCGCCAGCAGATCACCGACGAGTACGACAAGCTCATGGCGGAGATCGCCGACTACAACGACATCCTCGCCTCGCCCGAGCGGCAGCGCCGGATCGTCGGCGACGAGCTCGCACCGATCGTCGAGAAGTTCGGCGACGACCGCCGCACCCAGATCGTCCCGTTCGACGGCGACGTCTCCTACGAGGACCTGATCGCCGAAGAGGGCGTCGTCGTCACCATCACGCGCGGCGGCTACGCGAAGCGGACCCGCACCGACCTGTACCGGGCGCAGAAGCGCGGCGGGAAGGGCGTGCGCGGCGCGCAGCTGAAGCAGGACGACATCGTCGACCAGTTCTTCGTCACCACGACGCACCACTGGATCCTGTTCTTCACCAACAAGGGCCGCGTGTACCGGGCCAAGGCGTACGAGCTGCCGGACTCCGGCCGCGACTCGCGCGGCCAGCACGTCGCGAACCTGCTGGCGTTCCAGCCGGACGAGCACATCGCCCAGGTCATGGACCTGCGCGACTACGACGTGGCGCCCTACCTCGTCCTCGCCACCAAGAAGGGCCGCGTCAAGAAGACCGCGCTGCGCGACTTCGACTCGCCCCGCACCGGCGGCATCATCGCCATAAACCTGGTGGACGACGACGAGGTGATCGCGGCGCGGCTCGTGTCGGCCGACGACCACCTGCTGATGGTGTCGACCGGCGCGCAGGCGATCCGGTTCCGCGCCGACGACGACTCGCTGCGCCCGATGGGCCGCGCGACGTCCGGCGTGATCGGCATGCGGTTCGAGGAGGACCACGAGGTCCTCAACATGCTGGTGGTGCAGGGCACCGAGCAGGACGTCCTGGTCGCCACGGAGGGCGGCTACGCGAAGCGGACGCCGGTGGACCAGTACCCGCTCCAAGGACGTGGGGGTAAGGGAGTCCTCACCGCTAAGATCGTTGAGGCGCGCGGCACGTTGGTAGGGGCCCTCATGGTCGGCCCGGACGACGAGGTGTTCGCGATGACGTCGAACGGCGGCGTCATCCGTACCACCGCCGCCGAGATCAAGCAGTCCGGCAGGCAGACCATGGGCGTGCGGTTGATGAACCTCGCCGACGGGGACAGCGTCGTGGCCATCGCGAGGAACGTAGAGTCCATGGATGACGCAGAGGAAGCCGAGAGTGGCGAGGACGAGTAATGGAGCCGGTCTCGTCCCGCCGCTAGGCCAGGAGGACGACACGTGAGCACCGAGCCCGGCGAGAACAAGGGCGGCACCGGCAAGGGGAGCGCGGGGAAGTCCGGCGGCGGCAGCAGGACGGTCGCCGCCGCCTCCGCCAAGCCGGGCCGTGACGAGACGAAGGCCGACGCCGGCCGGGCGGCCGAGGAGACGAGGACCGACCTGGCCAAGGTCGGCGACGAGCCCGAGTCGGGCTCCGGCTCGGGCTCCGGCTCGGGCTCGGGCTCCAAGGCCGGCTCGGCGGCGGCGGACGACACGGTCGTCGACGATCCCGGGAAGGCGGGGAAGGGGTCGGCGAACTCCGCGGGAGCGAAGTCGTCGAAGTCCCCGACGGGGTCGTCCGGTTCGTCGTCGGGCTCGAAGACGGCGGCGGGCAAGGGCTCCGCGAAGGACGCTCCGGGCGCGTCGAACGCGAAGGGGACGTCCGGGGCGAAGAGCCCGTCGTCCGCTTCCGGTGCGCCCGCCCGCCCGTCCTCGACCGGTGCGTCGTCGGCCTCGTCGGCCCGCTCGTCGTCGAGCGGCTCGACCTCCGGTTCGTCCGGCTCCGACTGGACCAAGCCCGCCGAGCCCGCTGCCTCCGTCTCCGCGGGCCGCACCGAGCAGCCGCCGCCCGCATCCTCCCCGAGCGCTCCCTCCGCCCCGTCGGCCCCGCCCGTCCCGGCGGGCTCGCAGCCGCCGCCGTCCGGTGCCGGTGCGGCGGGCGCCGGGGCGGCCGGCGGCGGGTTCGCGGGCACCGTCCTGCGCGACCGCCCGGCCCCCGCGGCGGCCGCGCGCGGCGCGTCCGGCAAGCCGGCCGGGGGCAAGGGCGGCAAGGGCGACGGGAAGCCGGCCCGGAAGGCGCAGCTGCAGCTCGCCCGCCTCGAGCCGTGGTCGGTGATGAAGTTCAGCTTCGTCCTGTCGCTGGTCTGCTTCGTGGTGCTGCTGGTCGCGGTCGTGGTGCTGTACGTGATCCTGTCCGGCCTCGGCGTGTTCGACGCGCTCACCGACACGATCAACAGCCTCACCGAGGGCGACGACGGCTCCTCCACCGGCGTCGACTCCGCGAGCTGGTTCTCGTTCTTCCGCGTCTTCGGCTACTCGGTGCTGGTGGGCGCGCTGAACGTCCTGCTCATCACGGCCCTGTCCACGGTCGGGTCCGTGATCTACAACCTCACCGCGGATCTCGTGGGCGGTGTCGAGGTGACGCTCAAGGAGGCCGAGTAGTCCCTGCGCGCCCGCTCCGCCGCGGCCGTCCGATATCGATTTCCGGTTGCCGCTCCAGATGGGGTAACCTCTCGTTGCGCCGCCAAGGACGGCCGCAGTGCGGGCCTATAGCTCAGTCGGTTAGAGCGCATCCCTGATAAGGATGAGGCCGGTGGTTCAAGTCCACCTAGGCCCACCAGCACAGAAGCCCCCACCGGGTAACCGGTGGGGGCTTTTGACGGCTACGGTGACGGCAACGTCCCTAGCTCTCCAGCCGGAACAGTTCACCGGCCAGCTTGCCGAGCCCGATCCGATGGTCGTCCATGTTGCTGTCGGTGTAGATCTCCAAGGTGGTGGAGATCTTCGCGTGCCCGAGGATCGCTTGAGCGTCCCGAGCTGGCACACCCAGCCGCTTGAGGAGCGTCGCCGTCACGTGCCGCAGGTCGTGAAGCCGGATGCGCCGGAGACCGGCGTTCGTGCAGATCCGTTCGAAGACGCGCGAGAGGTTGCGCGGTTCGATTGGCCGACCGTTGCGCGTGGTGAAGATGAGGCCGGTTTCCTCCCAGTCCGCGCCCGCCCGCCGCTTCGCGTACAACTGCCGATCGGCGAGTTCGACGAACGCATCCCAGATGAGCGGGAGCATGGGAAGGCCACGGTCCCCGGCATTGGTCTTCACCGGCGTCCGGACGAGCTTGCCGTCTTCCCTCTGCAACTGCCAGCGGACCCGCATGACCATCTCGTCCATGTCGAGGTCATCCCAGCCGAGGCCCAGCACCTCACCGCGCCGCAGGCCGTAGACCATCAGCAGCACGAACGCCGGGTAGAGCGGTTCGTTGCGTGCGGCGTCGAGGAACGCCCGAGCTTCGTCCGCCGTCCAGGGCTTGGCCTTGTGCGTAGGAGCTGGCGGAAGGGTCGTCAGTCCCGCGACGTTCACCGTGACCAGTTCTTCCCGCATGGCGCGTGTCAGCGCCGCACAGAGGGTCATGCGCATGACGTGCACCTTGGCCAGCGAGTGGCCGTCCTTGATCTGCTGGTTCAGGAAGCTCTGGACCTTCGCCACGCGTAGCCGGTCGAGAGACTGCTTGCCGAGACCCGGCTTGAGGTAGAGCCGCACCGTCTGCTCGTACTTCTTGTAGGTGTTCCAGCGCTTCGACGGCCGCACGACCTCTTCAAGCCAGTAGTCGAGGTACTCGCCGACCTTCCACGGCCTGTTAGCGACCGGGAGGCCCCGCCCCGAACGCTCCTGCGCCTGGACGAGCTTCTTCCGCACCTCTTCACGCGTCTTGCCGTACCTGCTGACGCGCTTCGTCGTCCCATCCGTGGTCAGCACGTACGCGGCACCCTCCCAACGCCCGTCTTTGCGCTGGTAGATCGTCCCCTCACCGTTCGCGCGCCGCTTGTGCTTCTTATCAGCCATCAGGCCGCTTCCTCTCTCAAGTTGTCGATGAACGCGTCGACGGCGTCAGCAGGCACGCGGCGAGCCCGGCCCACCTTGACCGACTCCAGCTCGCCCGAGCGAATCAGGTCATAGACCTTGCAGCGACCGAGCCGCAGCGCCGCCATAACCTCAGGGACGGTCAACAACTTCGCTTCTGCCAAGGGCACGGGTCCGCCTCCTGCTACGCCGCTTGCCGAGTTGCCGAAAGTTCAGGGGTCGGGGTCTGAGTTGCTGCGTCGAGCTGGCGGCGCCGTTCGGCCCGCTCGTTGATCAGCAGCAGGAGCCGTTGTTCGATCGGCCGGACGTCGGGGTCACCAGGCCCCGCGCGTTCCCAGACGTGGGCCGCATCGGGATCGGCCGGGTTGGCGACCGGGATACCGGCCTCAGCGAGCCGGGCGAGAGCCCAGGCTTTGCGGTCGGCTTTGTGGTCGGCGAGGGTCTTGCCCGACCACTTGCGCGAGACCAGGACACGCCGGCCCCCATAGCCGAGGTGTTCGCGGCGATGCGCCTTGCCCTTGCAGAAACCGGGAGTAAGACCGGGCCGCGGACTCTTGGGCTGGACGCCGTAGCGGAGCCAGTTCGCGCACGTTGGCGAGCACGGTTCGAACCGCAGCGTTTCGGCCATGCGGTCCGCGTGCTCACGCTGCGAGGAGGTCTCGGCGGTGTGGCATTCGGCGACGCCCTTGACGAGGTACTTGGTCAGGTAGCCGATCAGCTTGCGCGATTGCGGGGAGTCGGCCATGACGCCTTGGGCGTCGATCTGGCGGCCGAAGCGGACGACGTGCAGGGGTTCGGCGTCGTCGTCCAGGCCGATGGCGTCGAGTGCGTCATCCCAGGTCGGGAGTACCTCGCCGGTTGCCGGATCGACGTAGCCGCCGTCCTCGCCCGCAGCGTCGTCCCAGACCGGAAGACGTTCCCCGGAGTAGACGACGCGGTCGGTCGAGGGCCACCACACCTGGTGATACGTCGCCGCCACGACCTGACGCAGCTCGGCGCGGGAGATCGTGCCCCGAATCGCCATGTGCAGATGCGGAGCCAGCCGCCGTTGAGGTTCGACGGTCGCGAAGTACTGCACGTCATGGCCGACGAACCGGCGCAGGTTCTGCACGAACCGATCGACCAGCTTGGAGAAGTGCAACGCATCCCGAGCGGCCCGCGCGTAGTCGTAGGTGTCCGGGTCAACGGGCGTCCCGTCGGAGCGAACACGGCCGTAGGAGTCGAGCGTGAGCGTCAGGAACAGCGACGGCCGGAACGTCTTCCCGCCACGACCCCGGTAGACCTTGCCGACCGTGCGGGAGTCCACCGGCCGCCGAGGCAGATCCGGGGCGTCCTGCCGCCGCCGCGTCGACCGGATACGGCGCGCCTTGCGTTCGCCGGTCTTAAGCGAGCCCCGCACGCCCGAACGTTCGATCTCGCCATCGAGTTCACGAAGGACGCCGTCCCAGAACTCGACCGGTTCCCCGTGTGCGGTGCCGTCCTGGGCCGCTCGGTCGTATGCGGCCTGTGCCTGTGCCCGCAGTTCCATCCAGGCGCGCTGCTCGTCGTCCGGGTCGGCACGGGTGATGACGGGTTCCTCGGCCAGGTGCCAGCCCTGGCGGCACTGGACGGCCCGCAGCTTGCGCTTACGTTCGGCACACGGAGGGCACACCGAGGCGAGCGTGTGCCCACAGGGGACATTGATCACCTCGGAGGTTCCGGTGTGCAGGTCCACGCGCCGCATCGGAACCGGGCGGATGCAGACGCCGTGGTCGATGGCGACCTGTTCCAAGACCCCGCGTGCCAGCGGGGGCAGTGTCTTGGCGAGCGCGCTCGTCTCCTCAGGGGCCGCCACCGGTTCGGGAGTCGAGCCGTCGAGGCGGAGTTGAGTCACGCCGCCTCCCCGGCGTCCAAGTCGGCCAGGGCGAGCGCCACCATGTCGCGGATGTCGTCATCGGACACGTACGCCGCCCGCACCCGCACAGGATCAGGGGAGGTCTCCAGCCGGACGAACCCGACCCCCGCCCCGACCTCGGGAACCGAGGAGATCTGGTCTGCCAGGGCGCCACGGTCGCGGGCACCGTCGCCGAGAACCATGTCGACTTGTTCGTCTTCGTCCAGGCGCAGGGCGATGCGGTCGGGGAACAGGTTGCGCAGGTTGTTGACCTCTTTGCGCGCGTCCTGCTGCGCACCAATGACGCAGTACCCGACCGACCGGCCCTGTGAGGTCAGCACCGCCAGCGCCGACTCGGCCCGCTTGCGCAGGTCCCGTTCCGGACAGTAGGCCGTCAGGAACGCCAGCTCATCCACGATCACCACCCGGAACGGGTGCGCCGTCGAGGGGACGAACGAGCGGGTCACCCCGGCGAACTGTTCGGCGCGCGCGTTCATGTCCTCGGCCGCGTCTTCGAGGAGGCGGACCATGCCGCCGCGCGGGTCGGAGGAGTACCGGCCGAACCGCTCGAACAGCGCACGCCCGTAACTCAGCTCCATCCGTTTCGGGTCGATGGCCCACACCTCCACCAGGCCCGCGAGCATCAGCGGGAGCAGCGCGCGGACGGTGGACCAGATGACCGACCCCTTGCCGGCCCCCGTCGCACCCGCGATGAGCACATGCGTCCCGAGCAGCCGCAGGCGCCACGGTGAGCCGTCCTCGGTTCGGCCGACGATGATGCCGGACAGGTCCACCGCGGACCGGGAGGGGATCGGGAGCGCGGGGAGGGGATGCGCGAGGGCATCGCGGCGGACGAACTCCAGCCAGAGCCGTCCCGGACGGTCCCCCTCCCGAACCCGGACGAGGGCGGCGCCGAACCCGTGCGCCAGGTTCGGCACGACCCGTTCCCAGGCGTCCGGCGCCTGCCCCTTGAGCATCCGGACGAGAACCCGGTCCGACGTCGGACCGCACCGAACCCGGACGATCGACGGGAGATACTCGCGGCCCTTGTGTGTCTTGGTCAGTCCGGCCGTGACCAGGACGGGTTGCCAGTGCCGCCGGTAAATCCATGCCAGCCGCCACCGACCCTGGACCGGACGGACCGCGTACCGGACGAACGAGGGCGGATCGGCAGCGGCCCAGGTGCCGAGCAGCACCAGGACCAGGGCGACGACCAGGACGGGGACCGTCCACCCGAACCGGTAGGCCAGCCACCCCAGACCGGCCGCCGCCGACACGGGGACGATGTTGCGGACCAGGAAGACCGCGACGCGGACGAGGACGCGGACGGCGTTGACGAGCAGCACCAGGCCCTCGGGCATGTGCCACACCGGAGGCGCCCACTTCGGCGCCGCGAACGGGTCACGCTGCGACTCGACCGCGACGTTCTCACCGGGACGGATCTTGCGGAACTCCCATGCCATGATGGATCACCTCTTCTTGCCGGGATGTGCGAGGGGAGAGAAGAGGGGGCGGCCGGAGGTTGCAGCTCCAGCCGCCCCCGCCTGAATCAGGCCGCCGCGTCGCGCGCGGGATCGGCCGCCGTCTCGTTGGCCGCGTGAAGCCGTTCGACCTCGGCCACGAACGTGGTGACGGCCTCCAGCAGCCGCCGCGCGTTCTCGACGTCACCGACGTCGATGTCGTCGCGTTCCCGGTTGGTCAGGGAGAACGAGATGCCGCGTGCGCTGAACGTCAGGATCGGCGCGGCGTCGGGGTAGGTGCAGCAGTGGACGAACGCACCCGACCCGAGACGGATGGCGAGGGAACCCGTGGTGTCCTTCACGCCGCCCTCCCCGTGTCCGAGGAGCGGCCCGAGGGACGACGGCCGGTGCGGTACAGCCGCTCGACCTCGGTCGCGTAGGCCGCCGCCTGCTCGGCCAGCCGCCGCGCGAACTCCACGTCACCCGCGCTCAGCCGCTCCGGAAGAGCCAGGGTCACCAGCACCCGGCCCGCCGAGACCGTGAACAGGGGCGTACGCGCGCGGAAGGCTCGGAACTCGGTCGAGGCCGACGAGCCGACCGGCAGCGAGAGCGCCGATACGCGCCCGCCCGCCATCAGGCAGCGTCCTTGGCCGCGGAGGCCGGACGGCCCGAGGGCTTGCCCGCACCGCCGGGAGCCCGCACACCGCGCGCCCGGAAGCTGTAGGCGATCCGCGTCCGGGGGTCACCGTTCGGCTTGCGGCCCAGTTCCTCGATGTACGGCGTCACGGTCAGCCCGTCGAACTCGACCGGGCGGAACGGGCCGAAGGCCGGTTCCGGGACGACGGGGCAGACCTCCGAGCTGATCTTGACCTTGATGGCGGACGCCTTGTGGTTACCGGCCGGGTCGGCGTCGTAGACGTCCACGACCCACACCGGGAGCCCGTTCTCCTTGTCGTTCTCCTGACGCTTGGTCTCGAAGTTCTCCAGGGGTTCCGCCGGTCCGGTCGCGTAGACGCCGTGCGGGAACGCGTCCCCGAAGTTCACGGGGATTCGGCCCTGAATCGCCATCCTGCATCACTCCTGACGCCGCTCTGACTGCTTGACGCCAACTCGCCTTAGCGTGTTGACGTGAGACAGAGCATACGTCACGACGACCGTTTCGGAGGAGGGTAAAGTCGCCTTATCGAGTGATCTGGGTCACATCAAATGGTGTAGCTGTCTTCCAGCTCGTGAAGCGTGCCGGGAAGAACGACCTCCACCACGAGGACCGTGCGCCCCGCCGAGTCCGACACCGAGCCCAGGACCGACAGCACAGGGTCACCCTGCGCGAGGCCGAGTAGCTCGCTCTCGTCCGCAGTCGGACGGCGAGCGCTCAGCCGCTCGTCAATGCGCGTCAGCCGCTCCTTGAGCCCCGCGGCCATCAACTGCCGTACCGGGACGCTCAACAGCCCTTCACGGTCCAAGCCCGCTGCCGTCGCGACGTCGATGGGCGCCCACAGCGATACGAGTTCGCTCGCAAGGGAGTCGTAAAAGCCGACGTAGCGGCGCAAGTGGACCGCAGCCCCCTCCGCCAGGCCGAGGAGGGCCGCCGCCGGGTTGGTCGCCGACTGGCGGCCCACCTCCACCACCCGCATGGACGTTGAGGACTCCTGCCGATCGAGCACGGCCAGGCCGGGCCGGCTGCGTTCGGCGGCGCCCGCCGAGGAAGGGGGCAGGACGAACGAGCCCCGCCCGTGCTCGCGCCGGATCTCGCCGAGGAGCTGCATCTCGTTCAACGCCCGCGCCACCGTGGGACGAGACGCGCCGAACTCCTTCATCAGCTTCGGTTCCGAAGGCAGCGCCTCGTTGACCGGATAGACGCCCTCCGCGATCCGACGACGCAACGTCTCAATGATCTGGACATACTTCGGGGCGTAAGAGGCGATCTCATCCGACATAGGGACCTGCCAACATCTCGACAACACGAGTAGGACCTCAGGAAACCAGAGGTCCACCGTCCTGTCACTCCGTTCGGAACGCCCCGAACAGCACTTTCGCTGAGGGACAGCGCGGGATCAGGCCCGCGCCAGCGCTCGAACGATCGCCTCGCGCAGGTCCCGAGGAGACACGGCCTCGACCAGCCGATCCCCGCTCGTCAACGGGACGAACGCCCACCATGAACCCGTTTCCCTGCCGTACCAGGCCAGGACGCCCGGCAACTGGCGTTCGAGTTCGCCGCACAACCGCCGGACCGCGTCCGGCGCCCACTCGACACGGGTAGCCATCAGACACCGGCGTTCGGCGCCTCACGCACCGCGAGAACCCGCGCGAGCCGGTCAGCAGCCGTCGCGACGTCGGCCACCGGACACAGCGGTTCCAACTCGGCGCACGAGTCGCGCGTAGGGCCGGACCAGACCCACCACCACCAGAGCACGCCGCCGCGATCACGGCACACGACCTCTTGCCGCAGGCCGGGACTGAATGCCTGTCCCTGCGGGTCGTCCTTGTCCGGTTCCCCGGCCGGGTTGCGCACGCGAACCGAGCCAGGCCGAACCGCCACGACCTCCAGGTCCCGCGCCTGAACCTCCTTGGCCAGCGCGAGAGCCGCCGAGTGTCCTTCCCTGTCGGCCCCCGAGTGGGCGCGCGTTGCTTCGCTCATGGTCCCTCCACCTGTGAAGCGGAACCGGTGGCGCGGGGGAGCACCCGTCCCCCTCTGCTCGACTCGACCGGGGGACCAGGCCGCAACGGCCGCCCACACCACGCCACCGGCGCCGCAGCTTCTACGCCGCCTCAGCCCGCCGAGATCCGCCACACGCGGAACAGGGCTTCCGGCGACGCTCCGGCCCCAGTCCCGGGCCGCCGCCATGCCTCATCAGCACAGCGGTACGAGGAGAAACCCACTTCCACCCTTTGCCCCCGCACGAGACGCATGGGGGTTCGTGGATCGGTCCGTTCTCTCCAGGCGGAGCGGTCACCAGGCGTGCCTCCTGAAAGCCACATGATCGACTGTGATCGGATGACGTACGGTGTTGCTTCCAGGCAGACAACCAGCCAGCACGTTCCGTCAGCACCGCCAACCAGTCCCCTTTCCGCCCCCCTTTCTCGCCCCTTTCGAGGCAGGCCGGATGCCCGACGCGACTCCTAACACGCAGCTCACCGCGTGGCGCGAGGCGAACTACCCCACCCGCGCGGAGATGACCGAGGCGCTCAACCGCACGCCCACGGCTCTTGAACACGGTCTGCTATGCGACGAGGAACGGCTACGGCGCTGGGAGCGCGGCGAGGTGCGCTGGCCGCACCCGCCCTACCGCAAGGCCCTCCAGGAACTCACCGGCCGGACGGCCGAGCAACTCGGGTTCATCCCGCCCGCGAAGCAGAAGGCGCGCAGCCGATCGTGCCCGCGGCCCGCGTCAGCTCCCACGGACGCAGGCGCCGGCCCCCACGACGGCGAAGAGCTGGCCAACGCTGCCGACATCTCCCGACTCACGCAGTGGGTCACAGCGAGCGACACCACCGACGAGGCGATCGCGCAGCTCGCCCGATCGACTTCATCGCTGGCGGCGTCTCACACCCAGGTTCCCGCGAAAAGTCTCCTTGCCGAGGTGCTCAAGCTTCACCGGCGTACTCAGCGCCTCTTGGAAGGAGGCCAGCACCGGCCCCGGCACGTCCGTGAACTCTTGCGGATCGACGGCGAACTACTCGCACACGCAGCCGTGATCTTCGGCGACATCAACCATGACGACGCCGCCGACCAGTACGCCGCCGCAGCGCTCATACTCGCCCGAGAGGCCGGAACCGACGAGGCGCACGCCTGGTACGCCCAGGCCAAGACGGCCCGCTGGCAGAACCGATTCATCGAAGCGGCCGACCTCGCCCGGCAGGGGTTCGAGGCCAGTCCGCGCACCCCGATGAAGACGCAACTCGCCTGGTATGAAGCGAACGCCGCCGCCCTCCTCGGAGACAAGATCAGAGCGCGCGAGGCCGTGACCCGCGCCGAGCAGTCCGCAGAGGCGACCGACAGCAGCGTTCCCGATCTCTCCGTCTGGTCCTTCCCCGTCGCACGCCAAGCCGTCTTCGCGCAATCGGTCGCCACACGGACCGGCGACCCCGACAGCGCACTCCGGGCCACCGAGATGGCGGACAACGCATGGGCCGAAGGGACCCCCGTCGCCCCGGCCGTCTGGGCTCAGATCCGCGTCGGTGCCGGAGTCGCGCACCTGCTGAAGGGCGACCTCGAAGGCACCGCCGAGCAGTTGGCGGAGGTGATGACCCTTGACCGGGGAATGCGGCTCACGACCGTCACGCGCTACCTAGTAGACCTTGACCGGCGTCTCAGGAGTCCTCGGCTCCAGGGCAGCCCGCTCGCGAACCAACTCCGAGAGCAGATTCGCGACTTCAACGCCGCAGCTCTGACCGACGACCCCGACATGGAGGGTTCATGAGTCCTCTGCCCGCGCAGATGACCGACCGCTGGCAGAACCGCGATGAACCCGGCCCAGGCCAGGGCACGGTCTACTGGCACATCCTCGTCGGCGACCGGCCAGAGATTCGCGACCTCGCTCAGGCCGCGCAAGAACGGCTTGCCGCCTTCCCCGGCTTGCACTTCACCCCCGCCAAGTGGCTGCACATCACCACCCTCGTAGCCGGCCCCACCGACGAGATCACCGAGGCCCAGCAACAGGCGATGCTGACGGCCGCAGTGGATCTGCTCGCCGAAGTCCCTCCGCTTACCGTGACACTCGGCCGCGTCTTCTACCACCCCGAGGCCATCGCCGTTGTCGTCGGTCCCGCAGGCCGACTGCTCCCGGTCCGTGAGGCCATCGAAGCGGCCACGCTCAAAGTGACCGGACGCGAAGGCCACACCGAAGGCCCGACCAAGTGGACCCCGCACATGACGATCGCCTATAGCGAGACCGAACAACCGGCCGCACCGCTCATAGATGCGTTGGGGCCGGAGCTGCCCGCTCGCAAAACCACGATTGACGCCGTAAGCCTGGTCGTGCAACGCGGCCCTGAACGCCTCTGGGACTGGCACCCTGTCGGACGCGCCCACCTACGCGGCCGCCCGTAACGGCACCCAGCCGACGGGCGCGAGCACCGGGGCGAGACCTTTGCCGAATTCAGCTGTTTGGGATCAAGGCGGCGCCGCTTCGCGCCGCCGCACGGCCCGGCGGCTACGCCGCCCGGGGCATGCGGCGTGGGCGCCGGTCCCCGGGCGGCGGACCGCCGGGCCGCGATAGCGGAGGCGCCGACCCCGATTTACTCGACTCGGCGACGGCCGCAGCGCTGAACCGTCGTCGTCCGGCTGACGGTCCAGGCGTGCACGGGATCGAGCGTGCGCTTACCAGGGGGTCTCGCGACCCCCATGGACCCCCGCGCGCCGAAGCACTCATTCGCGCGACGACGCCCTTGCCTGGTTGAGACCGTTCGCGCGAATGAGCACTTCGGACCGTGGTTGCGGAAGACTGCGTGCGTGTCCGGTCCTGACGGCAGTGACGGCAGCCGTGACGGCAACAGGAGCGGACGCCACCGGATGCCGCGGGCGCTCAGCCGATGTTTAGCGCAGTCCAGCGCGGTCATGACCTTGTCCCGGAACGAACTGATAAGGATGAGGCCGGTGGTTCAAGTCCACCTAGGCCCACCAGCACGAAAACCCCCCACCGGGATCGGTGGGGGGTTTCGCGTTTCCGGACCGGGGGGCGGCCGTTGTGAGCCTGCAGGTCGTCCTTTGAGCCGGACGGGCGGGACGTCCGGGGCGGAACCGAACCGGGCACGGACGGAATGCCGGTACGGTCGGCGCGTGCGTTCTGTGGTTTGCTGCGCTGATCGCGTGGTTCGCGCCCGGCGGCGGTCCGGTGCGGGTTCGGCGGGGGCGGACGGTTGAAGCCCCGCGGCGCCGCCCTGCTGGAGCGGTTCCAGCATCCGGCACAGGTCGTCGTCACCGGGTTCGGGATCACCGTCCTGATCGGGACGGGCCTGCTGTCGCTGCCGTACGCCACCGCCGGCGAGCCGTCCGCCGACCCGGTGGACGCGCTGTTCACCGCGACGTCCGCGGTGTGCCTCACCGGGCTGGTCACCCAGGACCCGGGGACGCACTGGTCGCTGTTCGGCGAGCTGGTGATCATGGGGTGCATGCAGGTCGGCGGCCTCGGCTTGATGACGGTGGCGACGTTGTTCGGGATCCTGCTGTCCGGACGGGTGGGGCTGCGCGCGCGCATGGCGGCCCAGGCCGAGACGAAGACGCTCCAGATGACGGACGTACGCCGCGTCGTGCGCAACGTCGTGCTGTTCAGCCTGACGTGCGAGGCGGTGGTCGCGGCCGTGCTGGCGGTCCGCCTCGCGCAGAAGTACGACGAGCCCTGGTTCCGCGCCGTCTACTTCGGTGCGTGGCATGCGGTGTCGGCGTTCAACAACGCGGGGCTGGCGCTGTGGCCGGACAGCCTCACGCGGTTCGTCGGCGACCCGTGGATGTGCCTGCCGATCTGCGCGGCCGTCGTGGTCGGCGGGCTCGGCTTCCCGGTGGTGTTCGAGCTGGCGCGCCGGTGGCGGCGCCCCCGCACGTGGTCGATCCTGACGCGCGTCACCGTCGGGACGACGACGGTCCTGTTCGTCGCCGGCGCGCTCGTCCTCACGGCGCTGGAGTGGAACAACGTCGAGACGCTGGGCACGCGGCCGCGCCCGACGCGGTGGCTGGCGGGCGTCGTGCTGTCGGTGATGCCCCGCAGCGGCGGGTTCAACAGCGTGGACACGTCGGCGCTGCGGCCGGAGAGCTGGCTGGTGACGGACGTCCTGATGTTCATCGGCGGCGGCAGCGCGGGCACCGCGGGCGGGATCAAGGTGACGACGTTCGGGCTGCTGGCGTTCGTCCTGTGGGCGGAGATGCGCGGGGACGCGCACGTCAACGTGGGCCCGCGGCGGCTGCCGGCGGGGACGCCGCGGCAGGCGATGGCGATCGTCATGCTGAGCGCCGGGCTCGTGACGGTCGCGACGATCGTCCTGATGGCGCTGACGGGCCACACCCTCGACCGGGTGCTGTTCGAGGTGGTGTCGGCGACCGCGACGGTGGGGCTCTCCACGGGGATCACGGGGGATCTGCCGCTGTCGGGCGAGGTGATGCTGGTCGTGCTGATGTTCGTCGGGCGCATCGGCCCGCTGACCTTGGCGACGGCGCTCGCGCTTCGCAAGCGCACGAGGCGGTACGAACTCCCGGAGGAGCGGCCCATCGTCGGCTGAGCCGCGTCCCGGCCGCGTACGGGCGCCTGCGGCCCGCGTGCGCGGTCCCGCGCCCGCCGGGCGGTGGTGCCGGCACCGGTGCCGTGCCGGTAGCTTCACGTGCCGGAGCGGTTCCGGCATCCGCGCGTCCGGCACCGCGAACTACCGGAGGAGCGACCCACCGTTGGCTGACAGCAGAAGAGATCCCGTCGTGGTGATCGGCCTCGGCCGCTTCGGCACCGCGCTCTCGCTCGAACTGGCCGAGCGCGGCACCGAGGTGCTCGCGATCGATCACCGGCCCAAGGTCGTCCAGGCGCTGTCGGGACGGCTGACGCACATCGCCGCCGCCGACTCCACCGACATCGACGCCCTCCGCGAGCTCGGCGTCGGCGAGTTCTACCGGGGCGTCGTCGCGATCGGCGGCGACCTCGAGGCCAGCATCCTGACGACGTCGCACCTGGTGGAGCTGGGTGTGGACAACATCTGGGCCAAGGCCGTCACGCACCAGCACAAGCGCATCCTGGAGCGGATCGGCGCCCACCACATCGTGCTGCCCGAGCACGACATGGGCGAGCGCGTCGCGCACCTCGTCAGCGGCCGGATGCTCGACTACGTCGAGGTCGACGAGGACTTCGCGCTCGTGAAGACGCACCCGCCGCAGGACATCGAGGGCGTGCCGCTGGGCGAGACGCGGCTGCGGTCCCGGCACGGCGTCACGGTGGTGTGCGTGAAGTCGCCGGGCGAGCAGTTCACGTACGCGACGGCCGACACGGTCCTGCAGTACAGCGACGTGATCCTGGTGGCGGGCCCGATCGCGAAGGTCGAGAGCTTCGCCGAGCGCGTCTGACGTCCCGTTCGTCCGTCCGGTGTGGACGGTGGCGGGGGCTGGGGATAACCGCGATCCTTGGGGATTACCTGGGGATGACGCCGCCGCGGCGCCGTCCCCAGGGGTGTGGAGCAAGTTATCCACAGATTGTGGACGGCGGGTGTGTGCAGTCCATCGACCAGCCAGAACAAGCGTTTCCCCAGCAGGAGGGCCCTGTGGAGATCCGGGGGCGACGCTGCGTCACCGGTTGTCCACCCCTGGGGACGAGCGTTATCCACAACCTGTGGACATTCGCGTTCATCCGTTGAGTCCGAGGTAGCAGCGGACGGTCCGGACGCGGTCGTCCCCGAGGATCGGCGCCGCCGCGACGAGCGCGCCGAGCGGTCCCGGGCCGTCCAGCCCGGGGTGCCCGTGCGACCACCACGACCGCAGCGCGACCTCCAGCCGGTGCCAGGCGCGCGGCGTGGCCTCCGCCAGGCCGTCCAGGACCCGTTCGGCCGCCTGGACCCGCTCACGCACCGCCGGACCCGTCCGCGCGGAACTCGTGCACGACCTCGATCGGGCCCACGATGTGCGCGTTGAACTCGTCGAGCTCCTCCGCGGGCACCCACAGCTCCAGGATCGTCCGCCCGCCCGCCTGCCGGACGGGGTAGCGCGCGGCGAACGCGGCGTCCACCTCGAACCGCGTCACGAACCCCGAGCCGTGCGCCGGGACGTTCCAGTCCCGCGCGATCTTGATCGCGTACTCCTCGGTGAGGACGGGGTAGAAGATCGGCTGCTCGGGCAGCCGCGGCGGCCACGCGCGCCAGTCGGCGGCGCGCAGCAGGTCCAGCTCGGCCGGGCCGACCGGCCGCCACAGCGTCAACGTGCTCATCGCCCGAGTCTGTCCGGACGGGTGGCCGGCGGTCGACCGATTTAGCTATTCAAACTTGACCACCGGTGCGCCGTCGGCCTACGCTCGCCGCCATGGGCCAGAAGACGATCCCGATCTTTCCGTGCCGATCGATCGGCGACACCTGGGACTTCTACAAGGCGCTGGGATTCGAGCAGACGTCCTGGCAGACCCGTCCCAACCCTTACCTCTCCGTACGCCACGGTGAGGTCGAGCTCCAGTTCTACGGCTGGAAGAAGCACGACCCCGCCGCGTCCATGCACATGTGCTACATCGTCACCGACGACGTGGACGCCCTCTACGAGTCCTTCCGCAGCGGCCTAAAGGAGGCTCTGGGACGGATCCCGACGCGCGGCCTGCCCCGTATGGGCGTCCTCAAGGACATGACGTACGGCATGCGGCAGTTCCTGCTCACCGACCCCGACGGCGTGCAGCTCCGCATCGGCCAGCAGATCTCGGACGATCTCGAACACGCCCCCATCCCCACCGAGCCCGTCGCGAAGGCCCTGCACATGGCCGTCCTGCTGGGTGACTCCAAGGAGGACTACAGGGGAGCGGCCAGGATCCTCGACAAGCTTCTCAACGGCACCGAGACCTTGACTCCGCCCCAACACCTCAAGGCCCTCACCATGCGCGCGGACATGGCCCTCCACCTCGACGACCCAGAACACGCCCGTACCGTCCTGACGCAAGCGCGCGCGGTGCCGCTCACCGACGAGCAACGCGCCGCCCTGAGCGACGAACTGCGCCGTCTGGAAGACCTGGCCGCGTCCTCGGAACTCCCCGCTCCCTGACCGGCCGCCCCGGCACCGGACGGACGGTCAGAAGTGCCGGTCGACGATGGCGCGGGCCGCGCGGCGGGCGGCCGGGACGGTGTCGCGGACGGACTCGAGCGCCGCGGCGGCCATCGTCCCGTCGAGGAGGAGCGTCAGCTCGCGGGCGAGCGCCCCGGGGTCGCGCGCGCCGGCCGCGTCCGCGAGGTCGCGGACCCACGCGAGGACCGCCCGCTTGTGCTCGGCCGTCGCCCGGTGCACGGCGCCGCCCGGCACCGACTCGCTCGCCGTGTTGAGGAACACGCACCCGCGGAAACCGCCGTCGTCGCCCGTTCCGTCCCCCGCCCCGACGGCGTCGAACATGCCGACGAGGCGGTCGCGCGGGTCGTCGCCGGCGGCGTCCGCGGCCTCGCGCAGCATGCGGCGCCACTTGCCGTCCGCCTGGTGCAGGAACGCCAGGACCAGCTCGTCCTTGGATCTGAAGTGCGCGTAGAGCGTCGCCTTCGCCACCCCGGACTCGGCGATGACGCGGTCGACGCCGACCCCCCGGATGCCGTGCGCGTAGAACAGCTCGGCGGCGGTGCGCAGGATCCGGTCCCGGGCGGGTTCGCGCGCGGCCGCCGGGCGGCCCTTCACCGGCGCGGACGGAGGATCTCGCCCTGCGCCGGCCCGTCCACGGCCTCGGCGTAGGCCCGCGCGACGTCCGCCGCCGGGGTGCCGTCGGCGCCGTCCATGCCGAGGGCGTCGAGGGTCTCGGAGACCCACCCGGGGCTGACGGCGTTCACCCGGAGCCCGCGCGGCAGCTCGGCCGCCGCCGTCCGGACGAACGCCTCGAGGCCCGCGTTGACCAGCGCGCCGAACGACGCACCGGGAACGGGGCGGTCGAAGGCGCCGCTCGTCAGCGTGATCGAGCCGCCGTCCCGCAGGTGCCGGATCGCCCGCCGCGCCAGATGCACCTGCCCCAGCAGCTTGGCCCGCACGACGTCCGCCGCGTCGGCGTCGGCGTCGAGCGGCGTGAGCGGGGCACTGGCGGCGCAGCACACGACGGCGTCCGCGTCCGGGACGGCCTCGAACAGCGCGTCGACCGTGGCGGGATCGTCCAGGTCGACGGCGACCGGGCCGCGCCGGGACGCGCGGACGACCTCGTGCTTCTCCGCGAGCAGGGCTCCGACGGCCGAGCCGATCACGCCCGTCGCGCCGATGACGATGACCTTCATTGCCCTCCTCGGCATCACGTTTCCGGCAGAGGCAATCTAGACAGACCTGTCTGTCTAGGTCAAGCCCGTGCAGGTGGTCGGAAGAAAGTGCGTCCGACGGCCCGCGTGGCGGGTGCGGGCTGGGGACAGAGCTGGGGATTATCGGTGGACGACGTTGTCCACCGACTTCGCCCGCCTGTGGACCGAGTTTGTCCACAGCCTGTGCAACCGGCCGGTCACAAGGCGTCACAACACGGCAACAGTCGAGGTGAGAGCGTTATCCACGCTGTGGACGGGCGGGCATGGGGTTGGGGACGAACCTGGGGAAGAATGGTGGACGGCGAGCGGGTCGGAGATCCCCAGGGTGTGCACAGAAGTTATCCACAGGCTGTGGATGATGCATGTGGGCACCCGGTCATCTGAATACCTGTGGAGATGACTCGCCCGAGCGTCGGAGGACGTGCGAAACTGCGCCCAGCCTGGGGATTTCCTGTGGAGAAGATGCCCGCACTCGCTGGTCGCGAAGGGGGCGGCCCGTTCGGAAAGTTATCCACAGTTTGTGGATGATGGGCGGTGCGCGAACCACCGGTGGTTCGCTGGGGCACGGATCGGCGGGACGGCCCGTGCACCGAGCACGCGGCCCCGGGCGGGCCCGCGCGCAGACCGGCGAGCACCGGTCGCGCACGGGAGCGACCCGCCGAGGGAAGGCCCGGCGAGCGGTGCGAGGGGGAAGAGATGACGGCTCGACCCGGCCGCGGGCGGCCCGCGGCGGCGCGCGACATTCCGGCACTGACCTGCGAACATATGTTCGACCGCGTGATAGGGTCCCGGATCCATGGGGCAGTTGCTGAACGAGCCGGTCCGCGCCGAGCACGACCCGGCCGGACGGCTCACCGCGTACGAATGGCGGGGGTCGCGCTATGCGGTGCAGGAGGTGCTGAAGACGTACGGCTCGCCCGGCGACGGCCGGGTCTACCGGGTCCGCGTCACCGGCGCCGACGGGGTGGCCGTCGCGGAGCTCGGCCGTGACCGGGACCGCTGGCGGCTCCGCACCGTCTTCTCCGCCTGACCCGCCGCGGGCGGCCGCCGCGCGCGGAGCCGCCCCCCGCCCGCCGCACGGGCCCGACCGGGTGAGCTGGACGCGGGTCCACGGCGTGCAGGGCAGCCCGCTCGACCTGCTGACCGCCCGCATCGGGCACCGGCACTACGCGCCGCACGTCCACGACGAGTACGCCATCGGGGTGACCGTCGACGGCGTCGAGACGATGCGGTACCGCGGCGAGAACGTCTACTCGGGGGCGGGCACCCTGGTCGTGATCGAACCCGGCGAGGCGCACACCGGCGGCCCGGCACGGCCGGAGGGCTTCGCGTACCTCGCCCTGTACCCGGCCGCCGAGCTGCTGCGGGCGGTCGCGCCGGGGGCCGCGGAGCCGCACTTCCGGGAGCCGATCATCGACGACCCGGCGCTGGCGGACGCGCTGCGGCGCGCCCACCGCGCCCTGCGCGCCGGCGACGACCCGCTGGAGGCCGAGACCCGGCTGCTGGAGATGTTCGCCGCGCTGGTCCGGCGGCACGCGATCCCCCGCACCGGCGGCCCCGCGGCCGGACGTCCGGGGCCGGGGGCCGCGCGGATCGCGCGGAGCGTCGCCGAGCGCCTCGCCGGCGAGCTGACCCGGCCGCCGCCGCTCGCCGAGGTCGCCGCCGACCTCGGCCTGTCGCGCTACCAGGCGCTCCGCGCGTTCCGCGACGTCATGGGCATGCCGCCGTACGCCTGGCTGGCGCAGCACCGGGTGTCGCGGGCCCGCGCCCTCCTCGACGCGGGGCACCGTCCGGCCGATGCCGCGGCGCTCGTCGGCTTCGCCGACCAGGCGCACCTCACCCGCTGGTTCCGCCGGGTCCTCGGGGTCACCCCCGGCGCGTACCGCAACAGCGTTCAAGACGCCGCCGCGCGCCCCGCCGCATCCTGAGACCGCGCCCGGAACCGTCCGGGCGCACGACGGACATGGAGGTCGTGGTGAGTCGCCGCGGTTGGGTGCTGTTCGCCCTGATGTGCGTGTTGTGGGGCATCCCCTACCTGCTGATCAAAGTGGCGGTCGACGAGGTGTCGGTGGCCGTCGTGGTGTTCGCGCGGACGGCGCTGGGCGCGGCCGTGCTGCTGCCGCTCGCGTTCCGGTCGGGCGGCTTCGGCGCGGTGCGGCGCCACTGGCGCCCGCTCCTCGCGTTCACCGCCCTGGAGATCCTCGGGCCGTGGGCGCTGCTCTCCGACGCCGAGCAGCAGCTGACCAGCTCCATGACGGGGCTGCTCATCGCCGCGGTGCCGATCGTCGGGGTGGTGCTCGCCCGCGGCACCGGCGACGCCGAACGGCTCGGGCCCGTCCGGTGGGCGGGCCTGCTGGTCGGGCTCGCGGGCGTCGCCGTGCTCGCCGCCCCGCACCTCGAGGGCGGCAGCGCGTGGGCGATCGGCGAGGTCATGCTGGTCGTCCTCGGCTACTCGATCGCCCCCATGATCGCGCTGCGTCGCCTGCAGGACGTCCCGAGCATGCAGCTGTCGGCGTCCTCCCTCGGCATCGCGGCGCTGGTCTACGCCGGGCCGGCCGCGTTCACGCTGCCCGCGGAGCCGCCGAGCGGCGCGACCGTCGCGGCCCTCGTCGCGCTCGGCCTCGTCTGCACCGCCCTCGCGTTCACGGTGTTCTTCGAACTGATCCGCGAGGTCGGCGCGTCCCGCGGGATGGTGTTCACGTACGTGAACCCCGCGGTCGCGGTCGTCGCGGGCGTCATGTTCCTCGACGAGCCCCTCACCGCCACGATCATCGCGTCCTTCGTGCTCATCCTCGGCGGCTCCGTCCTCGCCACCGCCCGCCGCGACCCCGACCCCCCGGACGCCCGCGACGAC